>NZ_JBVCWP010000029.1:0-24512 GCF_057460485.1 Boseongicola sp. | reverse complement strand
TCCGACCTTGCTAAAGTCCATCTGGCCGGTGTAGCGCCCCTTAAGATCGCCCATCACGCGCCCCATATCCCGGATCGAAGAAGCTCCAGTCTTTTCAATGGCTTTTTCGACAGCCGCCGCTGTTTCGTCGTCATCAAGCTGGCGTGGCAGAAACGTCCCGATCACCTTGATCTCGTCTATTTCCTTCTCGGCCAATTCAAGCCGCCCGCCCTCTTCATAAGCACGCGCACTTTCCTGGCGCTGCTTAACCATTTTGCCAAGAATAACAAGGATTTCGTCATCTCCTACGCCCACATCATCCTCACCACCAGACCGCATCGCAATGTCACGATCTTTTATCGCAGCATTGATAAGACGCACCGTCGACAGACGAATAGCATCCTTTTCTTTCATGGCCGTCTTCAACGCCTGAGTGATCTTGCTTCGTAAGCCCATACCTGCTCATCCCCATGTTCAGAACTTGTGAGAATATAGAAAGCCATCAAGCGCGGCAACAGGGTGGAGTTCTGTTAAGTAACTGAAATATAGTCGAAACTGAAAAAAGCCCTTCTCTTGACCCCACGTTGGCTAGGGCGTAGACCTCACTCCGTTTACCAGCCCTGAGGATTGCCCCCATGATGGACGCCGCCCCTAAACCAACCGCCTGTCTCGTCTTGGCGGACGGCACGATTTTCTACGGAAAAGGCTTCGGCGCCACGGGAACTCGCGTCGCCGAGTTGTGCTTCAACACCTCCATGACCGGCTATCAGGAAATCCTGACCGATCCGTCCTACGCAGGCCAGATCGTGACCTTCACATTTCCCCATATAGGCAACACCGGCATCAATCCCGAAGACGATGAAACAGGCGATCCTGTCGCCGACGGCCTGGTCGTCAAATGGGACCCGACCGAGCCGTCGAACTGGCGCGCCACAGCCGATTTGACGCATTGGCTTGAACGCCGTGGTCGCGTTGGTATCGGAGGGGTAGACACGCGCCGCCTCACCCGCGCAATCCGCCAACAAGGCGCGCCCCACGTCGCACTGGCACACGATCCGGAAGGAAATTTCGATCTCGAAAATATGGTGAAATCAGCCCGTGATTTCAACGGCCTTGAAGGCCTGGACCTTGCGAAAGACGTGACTTGCCCCCAATCCTATCGTTGGAACGAAATGCGTTGGGCCTGGCCCGAGGGCTATGGCCGGCAAACTGAGGCAAAATTCAAAGTCGTCGCAATAGACTATGGCGCAAAACGTAATATCCTGCGCTGCCTGGCCTCCGCGGGTTGCGACGTCACGGTACTGCCCGCATCCGCCACAACCGAGGACGTGCTCGCCCTTAACCCGGATGGCGTCTTCCTGTCCAATGGGCCCGGCGATCCTGCTGCCACCGGCACATACGCTGTCCCAATGATCCAAGGCGTGCTCGCGCAAACTGACTTACCGATCTTCGGTATCTGCCTTGGCCACCAGATGCTCGCCCTCGCGCTTGGCGCCACCACGGTGAAAATGAACCACGGCCACCACGGCGCAAACCATCCGGTAAAAGACCTCGATACCGGAAAGGTCGAAATAACCTCAATGAACCATGGCTTTACTGTTGACAGCCAGACCTTACCCGCAGGTGTTGTCGAAACCCATGTATCCCTTTTTGATGGCTCAAATTGCGGGATTCGCATGGCGGACCGGCCAGTTTATTCCGTGCAATACCACCCCGAAGCAAGCCCCGGCCCAATGGACAGCTATTACCTGTTCGAGCGTTTCGCGGCTGCCATGGAAGCACGCGCCAAACAAAGTGCCTAGGCTTAACCCGGATTTAACCGAAGCTACAGTAGTGTGGCGGTCATGTTTACCGATGCCCCTGACATTTCGCAGCTTGCGAAAAGATCGCACGTCGGAATCCGAGGATGCAAAAACCCGCCAATTCGCGATCCGCGTCTAGGACCAATTGCACACTTGCCCGCCACGACCAAAGCCATCTGCACCGCAACTGCAACAGCCGCCGGTCCCATCCTTGCGTACAAGGCCTTAAGCCATACGTCGCTTCGCGAAAGCTGCCAAGGCTGGTTAGGTCCACGCGCTGCCTTCACCCTTGTCACCGCCGTTTTTCCCTTGCAGCCTTGGGATATGCCTTTCCCACAATAACGCTCTGGGCCCCTACGATTTGGTCGACCCTAACCCTGTTGGCCGCCACGGGTCTTCAGACAGCTGGTGAGCTCACCCAATTGCGCGCCGCGCCGTCCTTTGGCGAAACCTGGCATAGCGCTCGCCCGAATCGACTTGCGCGCCACTCCCATCCACGGATTTCTGTCCTTGTTCCACTGTTCAAGAAACGCGACATTGCAACCCGCCTTGCGGAACAACTTGGGCGCCTTGAGCATCAAGAAGGTCGCCTTGAAGTTCTTCTAATCCTTAAATTACCTGACGCAATGACCGCCGACGCACTGGCAAATTTAGAGCTGCCCGGTTGGATGCGGATCCTCGCCGTTCCGCCCGGCTCCCCGCAAACGAAACCGCGCGCATTGGATTATGCACTCGACTTTACAGATGGCTAAATCATCGGAGCCGACGATACCGAGGATGCACCGCCCCCGAGCAATTGCGCACGGTCGCCGAAACTTTTGCCACCGCGCGCCCCGAACTTGCCTGTCTGCAAGGGGTCTTCGATTTTTATAACGCGGGCAACACACGGCTCACTCGCGACTTTGCTGTCGACTATGCCACGTGGTTTCGATGGGCGCTGCCGGGTCTCGTGCACCTGGGCCTTGTCATTCCGCTTGCGGGAATAACCGTGTTTTTCCGCCGTACGATCCTTGAAAAAATCGGCCGCTGGGACGCCCATATTGCGACAGAAGACGCAGACCTTGGTAGGCGCCTTGCACGGCGCGTGCTCCGAGCTGAATTTTTCACTTCAATTACAATGAAAGAAGCGCCGGCCACCGTTCCCGCATAGATCCGCCGAAGATCGCGCTGGCTCCAAGGCTAGGCAGTCACCGAGGCTGTGCTTAGGCGCGCGCGCATCCGTCTCCTGTGCGAGCTGGGTATTAAGAAGTTTCCAGGATTCCAAATTCTCTTTCTGGGCAAGCCATCACAGCGCATTCTTGCCCATTCCTAAGTTCTTTCTGGCCGGTGCTCGCAAGTCTGCCGCATCCTCCTTGCAGAAATCGCGCCCTGGGCTGCCGTCGTGGCTTTTGCCACAGCGTTTCTTCTCTGCGAGATCGCAACAATCCCTGGCACTGGCGCTGTCGGTTGCAACACCACGTCATCGCGGGTTGATCCGGTGGGTGCCGTTGACGCACTTCTACTTCCCGGTGCCAGGCATCGCTTGCTAGAAAGCCGCTTGGGAGCTTGGGACCTGTCCCTTTTATTGGGACAAAACCGCTCATGGCGGCCCGGCTAGTCAGCCGAAACGCCGCTGGCATCAACGGCTGCTTCAGCATCTCGCCTAAGCCTTGCCTCGTACGCTCTTGATATATGTCCCTTTAATTCTTTTTGTGCGGCATCCGCATCGCTCTTTGAAATTGCGTCGACTACCGCCGCGTGTTCTTCAAGGGCGCGCGCGCTCCGTCCCTCAGCGGCAAGCGATGTCGTCGTCATAAGCGCCATGGACCGGTAAACCAGATCCAATTGTTGCACCAGATATCGGTTGTGAGACGCAAGGTGCACTTGCCGGTGAAACCGTCGATTTGTCCGACTAAGCGCCGACGGATCCCCAACCCGGCCTTTGTCCTCTTCGACAAATTCGCGCAGCAGCCGAACTTCTTCCTCGGTTGCATGACGCGCCGCAAGCCGAGCTGCCAAACCCTCCAGCTCAGAGCGGACCACGTACAGTTCAGCCATCTGATTGTGATCAAGTGAAGCCACGATTAAAGACCGACCATCTCGCGCCAAAAGAGATTGCGTTTCAAGACGTTGCAAAGCCTCTCTAATGGGCGTCCGAGAGACGCCGAACCGGTCGGCAAGCTCGCTTTCAACCAACCTGTCACCCGGTCGATATGTTCCCACATCGATCGCCCGAAGGATTAACTGATAGGCGTCCATTTGCCCCGCGCGTGCATCAGCCATTTCAGCCCTTCCCTTTTTCGTTCGCTAATTCCGACCCTAGGGCCCAGTCACCCCACAGATCAAGCGCCGTTGATTGCCAAGCGGGGTCAGCTTGGCTATGCCGCGTTTATGTTAGCATCCACGTTTTCACACGTCAGCACCTGGGTGTTCGATCTCGACAACACCTTATACCCGCCCGAAGCGCGCCTGTTTGATCAGATCGAGGTCAAAATGACCAATTGGGTCGCCGAAACGCTTAAGGTCTCCCGAGCCGAAGCAGACCACTTGCGCAAGCACTATTGGCACACATACGGCACGACGCTCTCGGGCTTAATGCAAGAACATGGCGCAGATCCGACACCTTACCTTGTCGAAGTTCACGAAATATCTCTCGATCATCTCGAGGTGGATCACCAATTGGTAAGCAATATTAGCAAGCTTCCCGGACGTCGGATCGTTTACACCAACGGCTCTGAACCTTACGCACGCCGAGTCCTGCGTGCCCGCGGTCTTGAAGAGCTTTTTGACGCGGTGTATGGCGTCGAACATGCCAAATTTCGTCCCAAACCTGAACGCCAAGCCTTTGAAACTGTGTTTAAAAGGGACGGTCTTCGTCCCGAAGTTGCGGCCATGTTTGAAGACGAACCGCGCAACCTTGCGGCTCCTTTTGAGTTGGGAATGCGCACCGTCCACGTCGCGCCGACCCCGGTCGAGCACCCCTACATCCACCATCACACGAGCGATCTGACGGGCTTCCTGTCGCAGATCCTTCGATAGCCCTTTCCGATGCCCCACGTGCCTCCTAAGTTAAAGTCATGAACAGAACTGACGTTGACATATTCATCTCCGGAGGCGGCATCGCGGGCCTCGCGGCAGCAGCGGCCTTTGCGCATCACGGGCTCTTGGTGCTACTGGCCGATCCCTCGCCACCACCCGAAACTGCGGCATCTAACGGATCGGATCTGCGATCGACAGCATTTTTGGCACCCGCTCGCGAACTCCTTGAAAGTATTGGGCTTTGGGCTTCCGTAGCCGACCACGCCGAACCGTTGAACACGTTGCGGGTCATTGATTGCCAAGGCAATCCGCCCGAACCACGTACAGACCGCACGTTTCAATCCACCGACCTCGGCGCGCCAAGTTTTGGGTGGAACTTACCGAACTGGCTGACCCGCAAGGTGCTAAGCGACACACTCACAAATGCGCCCAATGTGGACTTGCGGCTGGGAGTAGGTTTTGCGCGCATCGTCACCCGCGAACGCGAAGCAATTGTAACACTGACGTCAGGCGCTCAGGTGCGCGCACGCCTAGCGATTGCCGCCGACGGGCGGAACTCCCCGCTGCGCGAAGCGTCGGGTATTGGCTGCAAAACAATGCGCTACGGGCAAAAAGCGCTGGCATTTGTGGTCGCGCACCAAATGCCACACGAAAACGTCTCAACCGAGCTTTATCTCTCGGGTGGTGCCTTCACGACCGTTCCCCTACCCGACCACGAGGGGCAGCATTGTTCGGCCATTGTCTGGATGAACGACGGCACAGAGGCGGTTCGTTTGGCAGCCCTAGAGGACGACGCGTTTTCGGATGCTGCAACACTGCGTTCATGCGGAGTGCTCGGGGCATTGCGTGTCGTCTCTTCCAGAAACCTCTGGCCCATCATCACTCAGGAAGCAGACCAACTGACATCCGAACGTGTCGCCTTGATCGCGGAAGCCGCGCACGTTTTTCCGCCTATCGGGGCACAGGGTTTGAACACCTCTCTGCGCGACGTCGCGATCTTGGCTAAGCTTGGCGCGCAAGATAAAGGTGCCATTGGAAACAAGGATTTCCTGGCATCTTTTGCCAAAGCCCGGGGACGAGATATTCACCGTCGCGCCCAGTTTATTGATCTCTACAATCGCATTTGCCGCTCGGACTTGCCGCCGGTTCAGGACCTCAGAAGCGCCGGACTACGCCTGGTTCATGACCTTGCACCACTGCGCCGAAGGATCATGACTGCGGGAATGGGGCGTTAGCCGATAACGCGTCCCACTGGGCCTGGAAGACGTTCTTCGCTTAAAAGCACATTTGATTCGATGTCCCCAACTCCGGGGATCGTCATAATGCGCCGGCGCAGAACCCGTTCAAAATCACCCAGATCACGCGCAACGACGCGAAGACGGTAGTCATACAGTCCAAGCACATGGTGAATGGATTGCACTTCGGGAATGGCGGAAATTGCACGCTCAAAATCGCCAATACTGGTGCGCCCCTTCGCGGCAAGTTTAATCCCAAGGAACACCGTGACGCCAAAGCCGACCCGTTCAAGGTCAAGCGCAATACGGTGGCCAACAAGCACGCCCGCGTCCGTTAACCTTTTGATACGTCGCCAGCAGGCAGGCTGACTAAGGCCGACTTGCCGGCCGACTTGCCCGGCTGATAGGGTCGCATCGCTTTGGAGCGCCGCAAGTATCGCGCGGTCTATGGCGTCGGTGGCGATCATAGCGGCAGGCTGGGGTTGGTCTTGACCGTAGCAACAGTCATCAAGGCCTCAAGATCGGCGATGTGCGGAAGCGTAAGAATCTGCTCTCGATAGATCGACTGATAATGCGCCATGTCTCGGGCGATGACGACGACACGAACGTCGACGCGCCCCAGAAACGTTTGTATTTCAGTGACTTCCGGCACTTTGCGAGCCGCAAAGATGAAATGATCAAATGCGCGCGGATCATTTTTCTCCAACGTGATGCGCAGGCTCACCTCAACTTCATAGCCAAGGGCCGGCCAATCCACGACCGCATGACGCCCCCGAATGATGCCTGTGTCCGTCAGCTTTTCCAGTCGCCGCCAACACGAGGCCTGCGTCATGCCCGAGCGTTCGGCTAACACAGCCGTCGCCGCTCCCGGATCAGCAAGGAGTTGTCGCAGTAATCGCCGGTCAGTATCATCAAGCATGATATTTCCAATTTTTAAACGTTTGGCGAATAGTTTTTCTGTAAAATAGCAAAATCTGCGACAGATTGAAATGTCTTGATGTCAGAAACATCTATGTTGCCCTTTACAGAATACACTTACACGAGGGAAAACTATGCGCGTTTATTACGATCGCGATTGCGACATCAATCTTATCAAAGACAAAAAAGTGGCCATTCTTGGTTATGGCTCCCAAGGTCATGCCCACGCGCTTAACCTGCGCGATAGTGGCGCGAAAAACCTTGTCGTCGCATTGCGCGACGGCAGCTCAAGCACGAAAAAAGCCGAAAGCGAAGGCCTTTCGGTTATGGGAATTGCCGAAGCCGCTGCGTGGTGTGACGTGATAATGTTCACCATGCCCGATGAACTTCAGGCAGAAACCTACAAGAAATACGTTCACGACAACATAAAAGAGGGTTCGGCGATTGCTTTTGCCCACGGCCTGAATGTGCATTTCGGCCTGATCGAACCCAAAGAAGGCATCGACGTCATCATGATGGCGCCAAAAGGCCCCGGTCACACAGTGCGCGGCGAATATGTCAAAGGCGGCGGTGTGCCTTGCCTTGTGGCTGTGGATAATGACGCGTCCGGCAAAGCGCTTGAGATCGGTCTTTCGTATTGTTCGGCTATCGGTGGCGGCCGTTCTGGCGTCATCGAGACGAACTTCAAAGAAGAGTGTGAAACCGACCTTTTCGGCGAACAAGCTGTTCTTTGCGGTGGCTTGGTTGAATTGATCCGCATGGGTTTTGAGACGCTGGTCGAAGCCGGTTATGCGCCTGAGATGGCCTATTTTGAATGTCTCCATGAAGTGAAGCTGATCGTCGATTTGATCTACGAAGGCGGCATCGCGAACATGAACTATTCGATCTCAAACACCGCGGAATACGGCGAATATGTTTCCGGCCCGCGCATCCTGCCATACGACGAGACAAAAGCGCGTATGAAAGAGGTTCTGGCCGACATTCAAAGCGGGCGCTTTGTCCGTGATTTCATGACGGAAAACATGGTTGGGCAACCTATGTTCAAGTCGACCCGCCGTATGAACGATGCACACCAGATCGAAGAAGTTGGCGCGAAGCTTCGCGGCATGATGCCGTGGATTTCCGAAGGCAAGATGGTGGACAAGGCCCGCAACTAAGGCCACAAAACTGATCTGAGGCCCCGGCATCGTCCGGGGCCTTTTTCGTTTCAGGACACAAAATGCAGCCCGATATCACGGCGAAAAGCTGGATTATGGTCGCGACCCTTGGACTTGTCTGGGGGGCGTCGTTTCTGTTCATCGAACTTGCTCTGACGGGGGTCGGGCCGTTTTGGCTTACGGCGTCCAGGATATTGTTTGCCGGACTTTTGACCACGGCGATCTGGAAGATGCGCGGCGGGCCGCTTTATGAGACCGACGAGCGCGCAGGATGGGTGCCCTTGCTGGCCGTAGGGGTGCTGAGTTCAGCCCTGCCCTTTGTGGCGATCTCGTGGGGGCAGCAATTTGTTACGTCGGGGTTTGCAGGCGTTTCGATGGCGGCGGTCGCTTTGGTTGTGTTGCCTTTGGCGCATTTCTTCGTTCCCGGCGAACGTCTGACATTGCGAAAGTCGCTTGGGTTTCTCATTGGGTTTATCGGAGTGGCAGTCCTGATCGGCCCGGAGGCGTTCCGCTCAACCGAAGTCGATGGCGAGCTGTTTGGGCGATTTGCCTGCGTGCTTGGGGCGGCTTGCTATGCGGTTTCGTCCGTTGTGATGCGACGGTTGCCACCGGTTGACCCGGTTGGCTTATCGGCCGTGACGCTATTGATAGGCGCAGTGCCTGTAACGGTTCTGGCCGCGATCGTGGAAGGCGTGCCCCCGATGCCGTCGGCCGAGGTCGCAATGGTGATATTGACGCTGGGATTGGTGCAGACTGCGGCTGCGAACCTGTTGCGGGTCATGGTAATCCGAAGCGCGGGACCGGTCTTCATGTCATTGACCAACTATCAGGTGCCCTTGTGGTCGGTCCTATTGGGCGTTTTGCTATTGGGTGAAAGCGTAGAGGCATCGCTTTTCATGGCAATGGTGTTGATCCTTACGGGGGTGTTCCTCAGCCAGAGGGGGGCTTTGCGACGATTGTTTTCGCATTAGCGCGCGACGCTTGCGACCTCGTCAACGATGGCATCGACAACGCGGAGAAGCTCGCCTTCGTCTTCGCATTCGGCCATCACTCGGATCAAGGGTTCGGTTCCGGATTTGCGGATCAAGAGACGACCTTTGCCCATCAAAGCGGCCTCAGCACTGGCGATAGTGTCTTTTACCCGTATGTCTGACAGAGGATCACTTCCCACCTCATAGCGGACGTTCTTCAGCAACTGCGGAACAGGCTCGAAGGCCTGCCGCAGCACGCTTGCAAGATGCCCAGTACGCTTCATTTCAGCGAGGAACTGAAGGCCCGCCTGAAGACCGTCACCGGTCGTGGCAAAGTCGGTCATGACGATGTGGCCAGATTGCTCGCCCCCAAGGTTGAAGCCGCCCGCCTGCATGGCTTCGACAACGTAGCGGTCACCGACAGACGTGCGGTGCAGGGCCACTCCCTTGTCGCCAAGGAAGCGCTCTAGCCCGAGGTTCGACATTACCGTCGCCACTAGCGTGTCACCAGCCAGCCGGCCTTCAGCGGACCAACGCGCCGCGAAAAGCGCCATAATCTGATCGCCGTCAGCAACCGCGCCAGTTTGGTCGATGATCATCACGCGATCTGCGTCACCATCAAGGCAAATGCCAACGTCCGCGCCATAGGCCACGACGGTTTCCGCCGCAAGTTGCGTACTGGTCGAGCCGCAGCCGTCATTAATGTTTTTACCATTGGGCGAGACACCGATCGGGATCACCTCAGCACCAAGCTCCCAAAGGACTGTTGGGGCAGCTTTGTAGGCCGCACCGTTCGCGCAGTCGACGACAACCTTCAGACCTTCCAATGTCAGGTCCTGCGGAAAAGTCGATTTCACGCGCTCAACATAGCGAAAGAGCGCGTCGTCAATACGCTTGGCACGGCCGATATTTTCTGAGGCGGCGGGAGTAATTTCAGAAGAAATGGCGGCCTCGATTGTGGCTTCGGCTTCGTCGTTTAGCTTGAAGCCGTCGGGGCCGAAAAACTTGATACCGTTGTCATGGTGTGGATTGTGGCTTGCCGAGATCATCACGCCCACGTCAGCGCGCATAGAGCGCACCATCATACCAACAGCCGGAGTAGGCACGGGCCCAAGCAGCAAGACGTTCATACCGGTTGATGTGAAGCCAGCGGTCAGCGCATTCTCAAACATATAGCCTGACAGGCGCGTGTCCTTGCCGATCACCACGCGGTGCGCAGGAGAGCCGTCCCTTCGGAAATGGCGCCCCGCTGCCGCACCGATCTTTAAAGCCAAATCTGCCGTCATCGGATAGGTATTTGCGCGGCCGCGGACACCGTCGGTGCCAAATAGCTTTCGGGTCATGGAACTGTCTCGATTTTGTCTGCCTCAGGCCTGCCTACCACGCACAAGGCCAGTCTGCACAGAGGTTGCCGCAGCCGCCTCAGCAACGGGACGCCGAGTATTGTGTCAGTGTGAAACAGATCGCCTAGTTACGCGCAACGCGGCTCGGCTCGCGGTAGAAGTGGTGGAACCCGATTGTCGTGGTGCGCGGGAACACCCGGGCCCAACGTGGGTTCACCGACTTCGTGTGATAATGTGTGGCACCTTCAGTCAATTCGCGTGAGGCCCCGTCGATCATGAACCGAGCGATCTTGCCAACCTTTTGGTAGGCCTTTGTCTCGCTGATTATTTCGGGCCGGCCATCACAAGTATAGGTAAATTGGCAGCGATAGCGCTCGCCCGTCCCCTGATTCACAACTGCGCAAACCGAGCTTGGATAACGGCTATCATCAACGCGGTTGAGAATAACCTCGGAGACGCCGACGATACCCTTCAACGTCTCGCCACGCGCTTCAAAGTAAAGAGCCTCGGCCAGGCAAGACCATTGGTCACCACCCTTGGCCACCGGCATTGCCGCTAGCTTTTGTTTTGTCAGCTCGTCTGACGCCGTGTCTTGTACGGCCATCGGCGCGCGGGTCAGGCGCGACAAATCCCGCACACTGAACGACGTCAGGATGTTCGTTTCAGCGCCGAAAAGGCTTCCCAAACGTTGGTTCAACGTAATGGCCGGATTGTTCGAGGTGCTGATCGACACATCGGCGATTGCAGGCGCAGAAAGGGTTATCGCTGCAATTAGTGCCGCTGCCCATCGCATGGGTTTAAACATCTAGGAGCCCCCTCCAGAACTTGTGTTCGACCGGTCTTGGCCAACTTCATATGGCGGCCGCATACCGAATTGATCGCCTAAGGTCCAGCCTTGCGGGCAGCGACAATGTGTTCTCCATGAGGAAATTGGCAGATAAACTGCCTTCGCGACGGATCGTGCCAAATTTATACAATTGATTCTTAAGTTTTTTTAGCCCTCGGCCCGTCCTGCAATGCTATATGTGCGGCAGCTAGTCGCGCCACGGGCACACGGAAGGGTGAACAGCTTACATAGTCAAATCCGGCATCACGACAGAACGCAATCGAGTCGGGGTCGCCGCCGTGTTCGCCACAGATCGACAAGACGATACCCGGCTTTCCTTTTCGCCCGCGTTCGGCCCCCAGCGTCAGAAGTTCGCCCACGCCTTCGATATCAAGCCGGTGGAACGGGTCTTCCGGAAAAACGCCCTGATTGACGTAAGCCCCCATGAAGCGACCCGCATCGTCGCGGCTGAGGCCGTAAGCCATTTGTGTCAGGTCATTGGTGCCGAAACTTAGGAACGCGCAATGGGGCGCGATCTCTTCAGCGCGCAGAGCGGCGCGCGGTGTTTCCACCATGACACCAAGACGGTACTCGAAATCGGCGGATGTCTCGGAACGAACCTCGGCGGCGACTGCTTCGATCCGATCGCTTACCAGTTCGACCTCGCGGCGGGCAGAAACAAGCGGGATCATGATCTCAGGCACAATGCTCTCGCCTTCCTTGCTGGCGGCGATGGCCGCAAGGAAAATGGCGCGCGCCTGGGCCTCGTATATCTCAGGCATGGTAACACCAAGACGGACACCACGCAGGCCCAGCATCGGGTTGAATTCACTCAGCGCTTCGACGCGCCGGGTGACTTTGGAAAGCGAAAGATTGAGAGCGTCGGCAAGATCACGAAGTGCATCGCGCCCTGACGGCAAGAACTCGTGCAGCGGCGGGTCGAGCAACCGGATGCACACGGGAAGGCCAGACATGATCTTGAAAATATCCGTCAGGTCAGCAACTTGCATGGGAACAAGGCGTTCCAGCGCGGCTTTGCGCCCTTCGGTGTTCTCGGCGAAGATCATCTCGCGCATGACGATCATGCGATCTCCTTCAAAGAACATGTGCTCGGTGCGGCACAGGCCGATGCCTTCAGCGTCAAAGGCGCGCGCGACTTTCGCTTCTGCAGGGGTGTCTGCGTTGGCGCGGACCGCAATATCGCGGACGTCGTCCGCCCAGCCCAAAAGTGTGCGGAACGCATCATCCAAGGAAGGCTCCAACAGGGGCGCCGCGCCGTCCAGAATCACGCCCGCCGTGCCATCAATTGTAATCACGTCCCCACTTTTTAGGACACGACCGTCCGTCAATGTGATATTTTTATCTTTTCGGTTCAATATGATATCGGACAGACCGACCACGCCGGGAAGCCCAAGCCCCCGCGCGATCACCGCCGCATGGCTGGTCATTCCGCCGCGCTCAGTCAGCACCCCTTGAGCTGCGTGCATCCCGCGAATGTCTTCAGGCGATGTTTCACGACGCACCAAGATGCAGGCCTCGCCGCGCGCGGCACTTGCCTGAGCGGCGGCAGAATCAAACACCAAACGTCCCGACGCCGCGCCCGGACTTGCCGCAACGCCGCGCGCCAGAACATCCCGAGGGGCTGAACTGTCCACCTGACGATGCAGCATCTCAGACAGCGCGCGGGGATGAACCCTTAAAACGGCATCTTCGCGCGAAATGACGCGATCTTCTGCCAAGGACACCGCAATCCGCATATTCGCCCGTTCAGAGCGCGTAATCCGCACCGCATCAAGGACGCTGAGTTTTCCACCATCAAGCGTAAATTCGATCTGCATTTCTTCACGCAGTTGTTCACGGCAAATCCTACCGTAGTCCAAAAGTGTTGCGAACACCTTTGGGCAAAGTTCTTCTAAAGAAACGCCGCGTGGATCACGCGTCAGATAAAAGGCGCTTTCCGCACCCAGAGCGTCACGACCCTGACTTTGGCTGAGGTAACGACCTGTGATTTGGAGACGCCCGGTTGTGGAATCGGCAAACTGGATGACCCCGGACCCAGATTCAGGCGGCCCAAGGCCGGGCGCCATCGCCTGCACCACAAGCCCAAGACCTGCCTCAGCTGGCGCGCCGCGCGCCTGACGCAAGAGCCGTGCCGTGGTGCCTTCCCAAGCACGCGCCATGGAACGCAGCACGCTCGTCAACTGACTTGCCGGGTCCTGCGGGAAGGCTTCATCGGTTTCCTCCTCGTAAGCCTCCAGCATGGCATGGAGCGTATCAGAGGCAATTTCATCCTCAATAACAAAGAGATCAGGATCAAGGTGCGCGACCTGCACTGAGTAGGTCATGATGAAGCGTGCAAAGAGCTTGTTGGCGGCTTCGTGCCCCAAAAGGTTGGCGTATTCGCCGTGGCGCGCACTATTCATACCGATGTTCAGGATCGCTCCGGGGCCGCCCCAGTCGGGGTCTTCGGACGAGGGGCGGACGGACACGAGGGGGGCGCTGCCGAAAGGGGCAAGGATCGCTTTGGTGTCGATCTCGGCGCCAGACGCGATGTGGGCCACGGTTGTAAATGGGAGCGCCACCGTTTGCGGTACCGGCAATTCGAGGCGGATCAGACGTTGCAGGCACTTCGCGCGGCCGCCATGCGTGTGCGTGGCGAGGTTGGCCGCTGGATCGACGACAATAAAGTCTGATATTTCAACGAGTTTCTGCACTGCGGCGAATCCTTCCGCGACAGCATACGCGCAGTTGGAAATCGATCAAGGAGTGTCAGAAAATGCCGACACTACGTCGCGGGCGGCGTGTCCGTGGGGTCTCAGCCCGCGCCGGCGTTTTTATCCCGTTAACAACCGCTAAAACGCATCAAATCGCGACGTCGGGACTACGTCGGGCTTGCGTCCTTGCGGGCGTTCGCACTGTTGTGAGGGTGTAAATCCGGGGGCGCGGCGCGTGAACCTTGTTTTAGCGGGTGATGCGGTATCCCTTAGGTTGCTTCGATTCGCGTCAGATCGGCAACAGCCAGGCAGGCCGCGCTGATGCGATGAAGCAAGTTAAGACGATTGCGCCGCAAGATTGCGCTGTCGGCGTTGACCTGAACGGTCTCGAAGAATGCGTCGATGGGGGATCGCAATCCCGCAAGCGCAGACATCGCAGCTGAGAAATCTTCGGCCTTCATGGCCGGGGCAATGGCGGCTTCTGCCGTGTCGAGCGCGACGAAGAGAGCTTTTTCTTCGTCCGTTTCGGCAAGCTTCGGATCGGCACCGTAGGAGTATTCGACGCCGTCATTTTCCTCGGCTTGTCGAAGGATGTTGTGGGCGCGTTTGAAGCCCTGAATGAGGTTCTCGCCATCATCGGTGGCAAGGAAGCCGGAGAGCGCAGTGGCCCGATTGACAAGGAGCGTGAGATCGTCGGCATTGGGCATCGCGAGACAGGCGTCGATGACGTCATGGCGGATGCCACGGTCACGGAGATAGACCTTTAGGCGGTCGTGGAGGAAGGTTAGGAGATCGTTTCTAGCAGGCACAAATATCGCTCGCCATTCAATTCCACTTCTTTGGCGTCGATAAAGCTCTGCGACCTTTTCTGCAGCGTCTCGAATACGACGCTCTTTGATGGCAGGCTTTAATGGTAAGGCGGAATTGATCGTTGCGATACTCTCGGATGCATCTTCGCCCACGACCTCTGAAATCTCATTTGAAACTTCCTTACCGCGTTCAAAGTCATTCAGAATTTGCGAAGAGATACAATCTTTCAGCCTATTAAGCTCGGGTTGACGGCGAACTTCGAAGCTGCTGTCCATTGCGTCAATAAGGCGAAGCGTGTGTGCACCTTCTAGCACCAACCTAATAACGCCCAGCGCCGCACGTCTCAGCGCAAACGGATCCTTGCTCCCGGTCGGTTTCTCATCAATCGCCCAAAACCCGGTCAGTGTCTCAATCTTATCCGCCAGCGCCACGGCAACCGACAACGGCGCAGTCGGCACGTCATCAGACGGTCCAAGCGGTTGATAATGCTCGCGGGCAACGGCGGCGACGGCCTCGCTTAGGCCTGCGGCTTTGGCGTAGTATTCGCCCATGATGCCTTGAAGTTCGGGAAACTCGTAGACCATCTCGGACGTCAGATCGGCTTTCGCGATACGGCCTGCCTGTTCGGCTTGGTCGGGGTCGGCTCCGACGGCGGGCGCGATCTCGCGAGCGAGTGCCGAGACGCGGTCGATCTTGTCGGCAGTGGTGCCGAGTTTATTGTGGAAAGTAACGGATTTTAGCGCGTTTTGCCATGGCCCCATGCCCGCTTTCGCGATCCGCAGGTCGTTTTCCCAGAAGAATTTAGCGTCGGCCAAACGCGCGGACAGGACCTTTTGGTTGCCTGCGAGGATTGTGGCTCCGTTGTCTTCTGTGGTGACATTGGCAACCGTCACGAACCGCAGGATGCGCCCCATTTTGTCTTTCACCGAGAAGAACTTCTGATGCTCTTTCATCGAGGTTTGCAGAACTTCCGCAGGCAGGTCGAGGAAATCAGTGCCAATTTCGCCCATCAGCACGACGGGCCATTCGACGAGACCTGCGACTTCGGCCAGAAGGGCTTTGTCTTCAACGACCTCAAGCCCGTTCGCGAAGGCAGCCTGTGTTGCGTCGTGCCAGATGGTTTCCATGCGTTCGTCGGTGGACAAGATCACATGGGCCCGCTTGAGCTTTGCGGCGTAATCCTCGAAATTCGTGACAGAAAAACGTGCAGGACTTAGGAAGCGGTGACCAGCGGTCAAGTCGGAGGATGTGATGCCGTCAACGTCGAGACCAACGATTTTCGTCTCGCCGTTTTCATGCAGCGTGCAGACAATTGAGTGAAGCGGACGCACCCAACGCAAAGTGCCTGCACCCCACCGCATAGACTTGGGCCAGGGGAAATTGCGGACCGTTTTTTCAAGTGTTTCGGCTATGATTTCGCCGGCGGGGCGCCCCGGCTTTTCGATTTTTGCAAACCAGACCTGACCCTTTTTGTCGGCGCGGGCCTCCAACTGGTCTTTGGTCAGACCGGTGGAGCGCAGGAAGCCCTCAAGCGCCTTTTCGGGGGCGTCTGTACGCGGGCCTTTGCGTTCTTCGCGCACTGTCGGGCTTTCGGCGAGAAGGCCGTCGATTGTCAGGACCAGACGTCGCGGGGTCGCAAAGGCCGCAGCGCCTGCATAGGTGAGACCCGCGTCGACAAGCGCCTCGGTCATCAGCCGCTTGAGATCGTCAGCCGCACGGACCTGCATCTTGGCGGGGATTTCCTCGGAAAAAAGCTCGATCAGGAGATCAGGCATGTCTACTGGGTCCTCTCGGGGAGTGGGGGGCAGCCTTCAGGCGGAGCGTTGCCGTCGAAGACGTCTTCGCCGCATGCATTGATCTGGTGCCACACAAAGCCGCGCCCGTCCTGGTGGATCGCGACCATGCGGTCAATGCCGTAGGTGACGTTGGCCGTGCCAAGAAAGGCGAGCGCTTCGCCGTTTTCAAGCGCTTCTGCGATGTCGGCGGCGTTGAAACAGTCGAACCAGCCGGGCGCGTTCAAAGGCTCGGCGTTGTCGTAGAGCTCGTAGGTCTCGGTCATCATGGCAAGCGACTGGGGCGTGGTGAAGCACGCGCGGTAGCGGATCGGCGAACTGTCAGCGTCGATGGCCTGAAAGCTATCGAAGAGAATGGTTTCAGGCACGCCAGTGGTGACGCTGGTCATCTGGACCATGTCGGCAGAGGTTGCCTCAACAGTTTCATAAAACCCGTATTCCTGAAGGTAATACAAGCCGCCGCCGCCAAGAACTCCGGTTGCAATGAGGACGATACCAATCACTTTGCCATTCATCTTAAGTTTGATCCTACGCAGGTCATTATGCGGCGGCTCCTGCGGCGTCGGTTTGCATGAAGGCGTCGGCGCAGGCCTTCGCAAGCGTGCGGACGCGGCCGATGTAGGCCTGGCGTTCCGTGACAGAGATTACACCGCGCGCATCAAGAAGGTTGAACAGGTGGCTGGCCTTGATGCACTGGTCGTAAGCCGGGTGGGCCATGATGATTTTGCGCCCCGTTTTGGGGTCGAGTGGGTCGGCGGCAAGGATGCGTTCGCATTCGACTTCGGCGTCTTTGAAGTGTTGTAGCAACATGTCGGTGTCGGCCACATCGAAATTCCAGCGCGAATATTCTTCTTCCGTCTGGCGGAATACGTCGCCGTAGGTGAGGGCGATGGGCGCGTCGGGCGCGTTGAACGGCATGTCCATGACGTGATCGACGCCAAGCACATACATCGCGAGGCGTTCAAGGCCGTAGGTAAGCTCGCCCGAAACAGGGTGGCAGTCGTGGCCGCCGACCTGCTGGAAGTATGTGAATTGCGAGACTTCCATGCCGTCGCACCAGACTTCCCACCCGAGACCCCATGCACCAAGCGTCGGACTTTCCCAGTCGTCTTCAACGAAACGGATGTCGTGGGAGGCCATGTCGATGCCGATGGCTTCCAAGCTGCCAAGGTACAATTCCTGCAGGTTCGGGGGGGATGGTTTGATCAGGACCTGAAACTGGTAGTAATGCTGAAGCCGGTTCGGGTTTTCGCCGTAGCGGCCATCCGTCGGGCGGCGCGAGGGCTGTGCGAAGGCCGCAGCCCAGGGTTTCGTGCCGAGCGCGCGCAATGTCGTCGCCGGATGGAACGTCCCTGCCCCGACTTCCATGTCGTAGGGTTGCAGAATGGCGCACCCGTTTGCCGCCCAGTAGGACTGCAGGCGAAGGATGATTTCCTGAAATGACTGTGGTCGTTGCACGGCGGCCATTGGGCGTGTCTCCGGGGGTGAAAATCGCGTTCTCAATAGGCAACAGGCGGGGGGCGGTCAATGAAGCGGGGTCGCTTTTGACGTGCATGTCCCTCCGCCCTAGTTAAAAACGTTGGAACGGCGCGATTTGCGCCAGATGCAGACGGGTTGGACATGACGAGCGTGATCAGGTTTATTGTAGGAATACTAGCGGTGCTTTGGGCGACGGCTGCCGTGGCGCAGGGCAGCGCGTGGGTGCAGATCGAAGCGCACCCCGATCAGGCGCGGGGGCAACAGCGCGCCGAGTTCTATGCAAGTGGCCTGCCGGATGTGGAAGGCTATCGTTTATCTTCAGGGTGGTATGCGGTTGCGCTTGGCCCCTACAGCGAAGCTGAAGCGATCAATGTCCTGAGCCAGTTGCGCGCGAGCGGGCGCATCCCGCGCGACAGCTTTCTGGCCAATGGCGCAAATTTCCGCACACAGTTTTTCGCAAGCACACCGGGGGTCGCTCCGGTTGAAACCGTTGTAGTGCCACTGGTTGCGGGTGAAGAAACCCAAGCCGAGGCACGCGTTAGCGAGCGGTCGCTTTCGCGCCAGGATCGTGCCTTGGTACAGGTCGCATTGCGCTGGGAAGGTGTTTACACATCAGCAATTGATGCCGATTTCGGCCCCGGCACGCGCCGCGCCATGGCCGCGTGGCAGCAGGCAAACGGATTTGAAGCAACCGGTGTGATGACGACAAGGCAGCGTCAGGGGATGCTGAAGGCCTACCGGGAAGCCGTGGCTGCCCTTGATATGACGCCGACGATTGAGACGACAATGGGCGTCGAAATTGATCTGCCGCTTGGCTTGGTGACCTTCGATCGCTTTGAGCCGCCGTTTGCGCAGTATCGCGCGACCTCGGGCGACGACAGGCAGGTTTTGCTGATTTCCCAGATCGGAGATCGCGGAACGTTGGCGTCCCTCTATGAGGTGATGCAGACGCTTGAGATTGTGCCGTTGGATGGGTCGCGCACTCTGCGACGCAATGATTTCACGCTGACGGGCCAGAATGACCGGATCATTTCTTACACCTATGCGCGCCTAGATGGCGGCGCGATCAAAGGATTTTCGCTGGTCTGGCCTGTCGACGATGCTAAGCGCCAGCGGCTTGCGCTTCAGGCGATGCAGGAAAGCTTTTTGCCCCTCGAAGGCGTGCTGTCCGATACGATTGGATCAGCTGCGCAGGACATTGATTTACTTGCAGGACTAGCGATCCGCCGGCCTGAACGCGCACGGTCGGGCTTTTACGTGGATACCGCCGGTGCGGTTTTGACCACGGCTTCGGCGGTCGATCAATGCACGCGGGTGACAGTTGGCGAAGACATTCCCATGACCATTGGCGCGGTAGACGGCGATCTGGGCGTCGCATACCTGACCCCGCAGAAATCAATTGCGCCCTTGGCGGTGGCACGAATGGCGCAAGTGGAGCCTCGGTTGCAGTCAGATATTGCCGTGGCAGGCTTCAGCTTTGGTGGGATTTTGACGGCACCGTCGCTGACCTATGGCACGTTTTCAGATGTGAAGGGTTTGGACGGCGATGTACGCGTGCAGCGTCTTGAGGTCCTGAGCGAACCCGGTGACGCTGGTGGGCCGGTTTTTGACGCCTCAGGCGCGGTGATGGGCATGCTGCTTGATGCAGAAAGCGGTGCGCGCCAATTGCCGGGCAGTGTGGCTTTTGCCTTGGATGCATCGGTCTTGGCCGAGTTTCTGGCGACAAATGGTTTGGCAATGCCTGCCAGCGCACCAGAGAGCGACATGGCACCGGAGGACCTGACGATTTTGGCGGCGGATATGACTGTACTGGTTAGCTGCTGGAACTGATCTCGGGCGTGGCGATGATCAGCGTCGGGCGACCGGCGCTGAAGGCATCGGTGGTGGCTTGGCAAAGGTCCGCGGTGGTTTTGGGAGCCGCATAGGCGCAACCGTAAGCCGCCGCGAGATGCTGCCAATTCGGGTTCACGGCATGGACGGCTTTCGGGACAATTTGCGCCGCGACCATGTTGTCGCGAATTTCGCCCAGGGCTTCGTTGTCCCAGATGAGAATTGGCAGGCTGAGGTCAAGTTCTGCCGCCGTTCCAAGTTCTTGCATGGTGTATTGGAAGCCGTAGTCGCCTGCGATGGCGAGGGTTGGGCCGTGGTGACCAAGTGCTCCGCCTATGGCTGCGGGAAGCGCGTATCCAAGCGTGCCAAAGCCGTTTGGATGATGCCAGTGGCCCGGCGTGGGCATGTCCCAAAGTTCTTTCGCGGCGTAGGCGAATTGGGTCATGTCCGAGAATATCATTGTGTCTTTCGGGAGCGCATCGCGCAGCGCTTCGCACGATTGGGCTATCGCGGGGTTGTGCGAGGCAATCTCGACGCGCCATACCTTGCGGGTCTGGGAGACTTCCGCGGCGGCCCAATTGGACGTCAGTGGCTTGGCAATAGCTTGGGTCGTCAACGCGTGCTCCAAGGAGGCGAGGAAGTCGCCGCCGTCAGCGTTGATTCTGAAGGATGCGCGCGTGTCAGAGGCAAGCACGGCCGGGTCGATATCGACCCGGATGCGCACGCCGGTGTCGCCCAAGGCATCGCGCCAGTGGTCGACCTGGGCCAGTTCCGTTCCGATAGCGATCACCACGTCTGATGTCGCGAGAATATCTGCGCTTTGGGGTTTGGCGAGATGCGCGCCGAAGTGAAGCGGACGATCAGGCGCGACAAGCCCACGGCCTGCGTAGGTGGTGAAGCTTGCAGCAGGGATCGTGTCTAATATGCGTCCGATGATTGCGGCGCTCTCGGGGTTTTTGGCAAGGGCACCGCCGAAGATGAAAAGCGGACGGGTTGCGTTTGCAAGGATGGGCACAATGTCGGTAGTATCGACGTTTGCTCGGATCAACGTCGCGGCCTTGTTGCGAGGGAACGGTTTCGCAGGTCCGCCGACGACGCGAATGGGAAGCGAGATTTGCTTTGGGCGGGGACGGTGGATTGCGAACTCGGTCAGGGCCTGATCGACGAGGCGATAGGCTGCCTCGGCATTCTGGGCGGTTGCGGACAAATCGCAGACAGTCGCGGCGGCACCTTCCTGATCGCGCATTTGGTGAAGCTGGCCTTTGCGGGCTACGGTCTCGTCAAGCACGGTCGAGATGACCAGCATCGGAACGCTGTCGGAATAGGCCTGACCCATCGGCGTCATGATATTCGTCAAGCCCGGGCCCGAAATCACAAAGCAGACGCCCGGTTTGCCCGTGGCGCGCGCATAGCCGTCGGCCATGAAGCCAACGCCCTGTTCGTGGCGGGCAAGGACGTGTCGGATACCTGCCTCTTCGATGCCCCGGTAAAGTTCGATGTTGTGCACGCCAGGGATGCCGAAGATCGTATCGACGCCGCGATCCGCCAGCATGGCGGCAAGTTCTACTCCGAGGGGACGCATTATGCTCTCCAGAATCGGGATGTGAAAAGGACCATGACGACCATAAGTTCAAGGCGTCCGACAAGCATGCCGACGATCAACAGCCATTTGGCCATATCGTTGAGCGGCTCGAATGTACCGGCGGGGCCGATGATGTCGCCAAGGCCGGGGCCAATGTTGGCGATGGCGGCAGCGGCTCCGCTGATTGAGGTCAGGAAGTCGAGACCCGTCATGCTGAGAAGGACGGACAGCACGCCCAAAGTCACAACGAACAGCGTGAGGAATGCCATGACCGAGGAAATCACGTCTTCCGTGATCGTGCGGCCATCGTATTTGGGTTGAAACACGCCGTGGGGCGAGTGGATGCGACGGATTTGGTTAGAGATCGCGGCGAAGAGGATTTGATAGCGGAATATCTTGATCGAGCAACACGTGGAGCCCGCGCAGCCGCCGATGAGTCCGACAAAGAAGAACATAGCAATCGGGAAGGACCCCCAAAGCTGGTAGTCCGTGCTAGAGTAGCCGGTGCCGGTGATGATCGAGGTGATGTTGAAGGTCGCCTCGCGCACCAAAGTGGTCAGGGGCGCATCGCCGACAACAAGGAGATAGCCCGAGATCGTCGCAACGAGAACGATCAGTGTGACCAAAAACATGCGGACCTGACTGTCGACGAAAAGCGGTTTCGAGGAGCCCGCAAGAAGCTGGACGTAGCGCACAAAAGGCAAGCTTGCCAGGACCATGAACAGCGCCGCCACGTATTCGGGCGCTCCTTTAAAGCCACCGAACGAAGCGTCATGAGTCGAAAAGCCCCCCGTTGCAACCGTGGTAAGGGCGTGATTGACCGCATCAAAGAACGGCATGCCGACGCCATAGTAGGACATTGCGCAAGCGGCCGTCAGGATCACGTAGACGATCGAGATGCGCGAGGCGATCTCGGCCGCGCGGGGCAGGACTTTTCCTGCCGTATCAAAGGCTTCCGATCGGAAAATCTGCATACCACCGACCCGCAGTTCAGGCAGGAAGACCATGGCGACCACGATAATCCCAATGCCGCCGAACCATTGCAGCATTGAGCGCCACAACAGCAGTCCGTCGGGCAATTCATCAAGGTCGATGAAGACGGTCGATCCGGTGGTGGTGAGGCCGGACATGGCCTCGAAGAAGGCGTCGGTGATGGTGGCATCAGTGGCGCCTTGATGAAATGGGATGGCCGCAAAGATCGGCAGAGCAACCCAGACCGCGGTGGTCAGGATGAAGGTCTGCTGGATCGTCAGGCGGTCCCCAACGCCATTGGCGCAAGCAAGCGCCATGAGCCCCCCCGTCAGGATCGTCAGGATCGCGCTTTCTACGAAGACCGCAGCGTGTCCATTGCCCGCCCAGATATCAACGGCCAGAGGCACCGCCATCGTCGCGCCCAGGCTGGCCACTAAAAGGCCAATTACATACCCCACAGGGCGAAGGTCGATCATGGAAATGAGACTTGTCCGAGCGGGCCCGGTTCGTCAATCGTGAACGGGTTTTCCATCCGCGATCAGTTTGCCCTGTGCTGTAAAGAACGGCTTCAGTTTGTAGCGCCCTGATGCAATTGATCAAAGCGCGCGCCAAAGGAAGGAACGAATGACACGGCCGGTGTTGCCCGCTTCGCCGTCGAAATGACCGATCGCATACTTTCGGTTAACGCGCGCGATGATCGCGCCAAGTGCTTCTTTGTCGTCGATACTGTGAGACAGGACTGTCGCGAATGGGATCGCGCGGGTTTCAAGGGTATTAGCCATCGGCGTGTTGCAACGCGTCGTGTGCCAGCGGTGTGGACCTTTGGGAGTGAGCTTGATCCAAGCCAAGTGGTCGCGGCCCTTCGTGATCTGCTTCGTTTCAGGGGCGGTTTGGAAAAGGTCGCCGCCCCCTGCCGGCTCAAGCGTATCGCCTGACCCGAAGCGTTCAGCAAAGTCGCGGAACGCACTGCAATGACACAGGATGCGCGCGCCGTCCCCTTGCGTCACCTGAAGCCGCACTTCCCCACAATTACATGTCCAATGCACTCCACCACCCGAACAATTGCCCGACGTTCGCAGCAAATTACCCAGTTCTGGTGTTCTGTGAAAGCGATGCCCTATCCTGTGTGGAACAGCGTCTCGAAAAAGCGCGGATCAAGGCTTGTGGTCTCGAAGGTGGTGCCTTCGGTCAATACCGAGACTGCGTCGTGGCTGTGGAGGCTTTCCTGATGGCTAGCAACCACGCGGAAGTCACCGATCCGCGGGTCGGACTGAAGTCGTTCAGCAAACAGGCGTGCCGCGTCTTCAACAAAGATCGGATTGGCGGCGTTCAGTTCGGCAAAGGCCTGTTCGTCTTCACGTTTGACCATGACTTGGGTTTCTGTTGGCACAGCAAAGCGGCAAAGCCCGACGATGTCTTCAAACCAAAGCGTGTCAGCGGTTGGATCAATCACCACTGAAAGCCGCGCCACAGAGCGTTGGGAATGCGGCGTTGCCAGCTGCCCCCGTGTGCGGCGTGCGTGCTCAGAAAGCTCCAGCGAACACGGGCAAGTCGACGAATAGACGTAATCAAGGTGCAGGATGCGGCTGCGCGTGCCGTCCTGATCCACGACTTCCAGCGCAATATCGTAGTATTGCCAGCCCGACAGGCCTGAGCGCAGGCTGTCGATTTTCATCGGATAGGACAGACGCATCTGAATGCGCGCATCGAAGCTTTCAAGGTCGGTTTTGTAGTCATCAATGGCGGCTTCTATCACTTCGAAGCTGAATTCCTTTTCGGCATGCTCATAAAAGCTGCGCATGATGCGGCTCATATTGATGCCTTTTTTATCCGCTTCGAGACTGACGGTGCCGGTGACAGAGGTCTCAATTTCGCGCGCAGCACCGGCTGTCGAGCGAAATTGCACCGGCAGGCGGAAGTTCGAGATACCGACGTGTTGGATCGCACGATGGGCGCCTTTGATCAGCGATTCCGGGCCATTTTGCAGGTCTGGAAGGTCAGCCTTGTAGTCGGCGTTGACTGTGAAGTCTGCGGCGTACTCTCTTGTTAACGCCGGGTAATCATCCGGGGCACTGGGCAAAAG
>NZ_JBVCWP010000028.1:0-24802 GCF_057460485.1 Boseongicola sp. | reverse complement strand
TATCTTTGTACTGCGCTATGGCGGTACGGAGTGGAACCGCGAAGGCCGTTGGCAGGGCGCGTTGGATTCCGATCTGACCAATACATGGCTGATGCAAGCCGTCGCGATTGGAGAAAGTCTCGGCGCGTTTGGTATTTCGCCGGAAAGTCAGCGTGGAACTGTCAGCCCGCAGGGGCGGGCGTGGCAGAGGGCCGAGCTTGCGCTGGAGCTATTGGGGATCACTGCGACAGTGATCGACGATTTGCGAGAGATCTAGATTGGTGATTGGACGGAACTTCCGCGCGACGACATAGCTGTCAGGTGCCTGGATCACGGTGTTGAGACTTCGCCGGATATATATAGGCGGGCACCGGGTGGCGAAGGTTTTGAGGTTTTATGGGAGCGTGTCGGGCGGGTTCTGGCGCGACTTGTTCAACCGACTATCATCGTGAGCCATGCCATCACCTCCTGGTTTTGCGGATGTGCGCCATTCGGCTTTCTGCGTTTGAGAAATGGCAGAGCGGGCGGGTATTTTTGTGGCGAGGCTGCACTATTATGAGACCGAAGGGCTGATCGAAAGCTTGCGCACGTCCGCAAACCATCGCCGCTATGACCGGCGCGAGTTGCGCCGTATCGCGATCACGCGGATTTCCCAGAGCGTTGGCGTGCCTTTGGCCGAGTGAGAGGTTGTTCTGGATCGTCTCCTGCGCGGAAAAGCCGTGAGCGCCAAGACATTGGCGCGGGCGGCGGCGGCGTGCCAGGCGATGGTTGATGAGAGGAATGTATTGATGACGCGCCTGAGGGATCAGATGGGCTGCTGCATCGGCTCTGGGTGCTTGTCGCTGGACAGTTGTCCGCTTTATAATGGTACGGATCGTTTGGGCAGCATTGGCCCTGGCACGCAGTGGTGGGTCGGTCAGGGCACCGAGCGCGAAGAGATTTGAATAACTTGAAACCGAGGGTCTTGCGTTTTTCTCAAGTCGAATGTAGGCACCGCGGCACGGGTGATTAGCTCAGTTGGTAGAGCGCTTCGTTTACACCGAAGATGTCGGGAGTTCGAGCCTCTCATCACCCACCAAACGCTCGCCGTTCCACTGGGCGGATGTTATCCTTCGCACCATGGAGGAAATCATTAGGGCGGGCCGCGAGATGCAAGAGCCGACGTGGCAATGCGTGTTGGTATGCTGGGGTGATAAATATACCTCGGCCTATATCAATCACACCGTCGAAGCGGTGATCCGCACATCTGCGTCCAAGCCGCGGTTTATTCTGATTTCGGATCGTCCGCGCACGGGCATGCATCCTGATATTCAGATCGTGGACTTTGATCCCTGGTTCCTGAACCCGCGCTTTTTAAGCGGCGCGCTGCACGCGAAGTTGTCGATGTTTTCAAAGGATGTTGTTCCTGACGATCTGCCAGCGATTTTCATTGATCTGGACACGGCGATTTTCGGGGATATTGGCAAAGCGTTGAAGCTGATGAAGAACCGCCAATCTATCTTGATGTTGCAGTCAGTGGTTCTGCCGTTTGGTTGGCCAGGGCGGTTGGTTTATAAGCTGACAAACAAGAAACGTTACGCCCGCGGCAACTCGTCGATGGTGGTTTATCACCCGGCGGAATGCACTTATATTGCGGACGAATTTCGTGCCCTTTATGAGAAATTCGGCGATTACTCGATCCGTCCGATGATCGGGGACGAGCGGTTTATCAGTTGGATTGCGCAGATGCATATCAACCGGTTGCCGAACACGTTGGCGGTGAAGTTTCTTAATGAATACATGCATACGGGCAAGTGGCTGGTCTATTTGAAGGGGGCTTTACCTTGGGTGCAAAAGCGCCGCGACGGTGTGGCGGCGGTGACGTTGCCGGGCGACTACATCAAGCCAGAGCGGTTGATGGAATATAAGGACGGGGATGCGGTTCGGGCCGACAAGGGGCGCTGGATCCTTTGGGACAAGCGCGCGCTTGGTGACATGGGCGACAGGCTTCATGTCTACTACCGTCCATTGATGGAAAAGCTTGAGCAGGAAAAGCGCGAAGCCGCTGATATGTGAAAGAGCGTTGTGCGATCGGCACAGGCTTTGTTCAATACCCACTCTTTGGTCTAAACCCTCTGATTTCTAATCGGAAAGGAAATCCAAATATGCGCCGGAGGCGTTCTCTTAAAAAAGAACAGTTTCAACTGTTCCTTTTGATCACACCAGCCTCAGCTGGTGGCTGTTGCAGTTCCCGGTCTGGCTGGATTAACCGCAGGAATTGAAGACCAACCGCCGTTTTCACGTCGTTATGACGCGCTATCGGCGCATTTATCGGCCCACAAGTGCGCGCTGACTGAGGTGAAGCGATGGTCGCGGCCCAAATCTGCTTGACGCAATCACCGCAGATCCATAGAAGCGCGCGGGTAGGATACGCGGTTGTAGCTCAGCTGGTTAGAGTACCGGCCTGTCACGCCGGGGGTCGCGGGTTCGAGCCCCGTCAACCGCGCCACTTTCTTCTCTTGTCTTTGAGACTTTCTGCGGCGACGATTGTCGCTATGGCAGTTTTTCAGCATGGCGAGATCGAGATAGCATATGACGTGGCAGGGGCAGGACCTGCGGTCTTGTTGTTGCATGGGTTTCCACAAACGCGGGCGATGTGGGCCCCAATTGCCGCGACGCTAGCGCGGGACTTTACCGTGGTGACGGCTGATTTGCGCGGCTATGGCGCATCGTCGAAGCCTGCGGCCAAGGTGGACCTTACCAACTACAGTTTCCGTGCTATGGGTGGCGATATGCTAGCGTTGATGACGTCGCTTGGTCATGAGACCTTTCATCTGGTGGGGCATGACCGTGGTGCGCGTGTGGCGCATCGGATGTCGTTGGATGCGACGGACAGGCTTAGGTCATTGACGGTCATGGATATCGTTCCGACGCATACGTTGTTGGACAACTGGTCTTCCAAGGTTTCGGCGGCCTATTTCCATTGGTCATACCTTGCGCAGCCTGCGCCCTTTCCTGAGCGCATGATTGAGGCTGACCCCGATCATTTCTATCAGACGTGTTTGCTTGGCTGGGGCGGTTCGCAGCTTTCAGAGTTTGCGGCCTTAGAGGCCTATCGCGCGGCGTGGCGTGACACTGCGACGATTGCCGGAATGACCAATGACTATCGGGCCACTTTGGCGGTGGATGTGCATCACGACGCGTCTGATTTGGGGCGGAGGTTCGAGGGACCAGCACTTGTGCTTTATGGGGCTGACGGGGCTATGGCGCAGATGTTTGATATTCCGGGCACATGGGATGCGTGGCTTAAAAACATGACCGCCGAGGCGATCCCTGGCGGTCATTTCTTTCCTGATCAATCCGGCGCCGCGACGATTGCCGTGCTTCGCGGGTTTCTTGGCTCGGGTTAGCTCGTCAGTTTATCAAGGATGCGCGCCCAGCTGCGGATGCCTTTGTGAAAGCTGCGCACGTCGTATTTTTCGTTCGGGCTATGGAGGCCATCGTCTTCAAGGCCAAAGCCGATCAGCATTGTGTCGAGGTCCAGAATGTCCTGGAAATGCCCGGCAATTGGAATTGAGCCACCGCTACCGATGAAGGCAGCGGGTTTTGGGAACTCTTCCGAGAGCGCTTCGCGGGCTTTGCCGAACGCAGGGTTGTCGGTTTTCATCACCGAGGCTGGAGAGCAGCCGTGGTCGAAAAATTCGACCGAGCAGTCGGCGGGCAGTTGCGCCTGAACCATCGCGCGGAAATCCTTGCGGATTTGCGCGGGGTCTTGCGTGCCGACAAGGCGGAAGCTGATTTTGGCGCGGGCGAGCGATGGCAGGACGGTTTTGAAGCCGTCGCCGGTATAGCCGCTTTCCAGACCGTTAACTTCGCAGGTGGGGCGCGACCAGAGCATCTCAAGCACGCTGCGACCCTGTTCGCCCGCAGGTTCGGACAGTTTGACGTCGCTAAGGAAGCCTGCCGCATCGAAACCGAGGGCCTCCCATTGGGCCAGGATGTCGGCGTTGATCTCGGGGACGCCGTCATAAAAGCGGGGAACAGTGACACGGCCTGTGTCGTCATGGAGGCTTGCGATAATTTTTGACAACACGCGGGCCGGGTTCATTGCCGCGCCACCGTAAGCGCCGGAGTGAAGGTCGCGGTCGGGGCCTGTGATGATCAGTCCTTCGCCAAGAAGGCCACGCAGCATGGTCGTGATGCCGGGCGTGTCGCGGTCAAACAGGCTGGTGTCGCTGATCAGGGCTATGTCGGGGGCGGACAATTCCTCAGCGTTTTCTTCAAGGAACGGCACCAGAGACGGCGAGCCGCATTCCTCTTCGCCTTCAAAGAAGAAAGTCACGCGGCAGGGCCATTCGCCTGTGACGGATTTCCAGGCGCGGCAGGCTTCGACGAAGGTCATGAACTGGCCCTTGTCGTCGTTTGCACCACGGCCACGGATCACTTTCCCGTGCGGCGTGTCTTCGATAGCGGGATCGAAGGGCGCGCGGTTCCACAGATTTAGGGGGTCGACCGGTTGCACGTCGTAGTGTCCATAAAACAAGAGGTGCGGCGCGCCTTCGCCGACATGGCCGACAACCATCGGATGGCCTGTGGTGGGGCGCACTTCTGCGTCCACGCCAAGCGAAGAAAGGTCGGCGACGACCCATTCGGCGGCCGTGAGGCAGTCCTTTTTGTAAGCGGGATCGGTTGAGATCGACGGAATGCGTAACAGCGTCATCAGGCGCTCGAGCGCGTTCGGAAGGTCATCGTCGATGCGGGCAAGAATGGTGTCGAGGCTCATTTTATGCGTCTCCGAACTTTAATTTCGACGGGACGTTATCAGGCCTGCGTATGACGTCCAGTCTGGTCTGGACCTGGAGAAGGCCCTAAGGTCGCAGACAAAGAATTAGGAGAATGTGATGAGGTTAGTCCTTTTGTGCGTGGTTTGTCTTGGGTGGACGTCTGACGCGGCGGCGGCCGAGCCTGTCAGCGGAAGGGTTGCGCAGGCTGAGTTGTTTGACACGTCCGGGATCGGGTTGCAGCTGGTACGTGGCCTGTCCGACAAAGACCGCGCCACGATCAAGGCTTTAATCCCCTTGATTGAGCAGCAAACCGGGACCAAGGCGAAGTTTTACGGGGCCCTTGCCTATGCGCCAGACGAGGGACTTGTCAGCGAGGCGCTTCAGGGAGCGTTCAATTTCCATACCGTCGACGCCGCTGATACGGCGGCAATTGCGGCGTGTGGAGCGGCAAAACGTGCAACATCAGGAGCATGCCAGATCGCAGCACGCATTTTACCACCGGAATATCAACGACGCTCGCTTAGCTTGTCGCTTGACGCGACGCGGGGCTTTTTCGACCGCTATACACCGGCGGCTGGAGCGAAGGTTTTTGCAATATCACGCTCGACCGGGGCTTGGGCGATGGCCCCATCGCCGGGCGGGGCGTTGGGGGCCTGCACTCAGGACGCAAAAGGCGCCGACGATTGCGCGATAATCGTTAGAAATTGATCTGTGTTATAGCGTCAATTTGTTCCTTGCCATCTGACTGGTGGATAATTTAGGCATATTCGGATTACGGAGATGACAAACGTGAATTATGACCTTCAGCTAGACGCTGCCCTGAACAAACTGCATGAAGAAGGCCGTTACCGGACTTTTATCGATATTGAACGCACGCGAGGACAATTTCCGCATGCCGTGCGGGAGCGCGAGGACGGCACGAAGCAACCCGTAACCGTTTGGTGCGGTAACGATTATCTTGGAATGGGCCAACATCCTGAGGTTCTGGCCGCAATGCACAAGGCGCTTGAGGCTACGGGGGCCGGGTCCGGTGGGACACGTAATATTTCGGGGACGACTGTCTATCATAAGGCGCTTGAGGCCGAACTGTCTGATCTTCACGGCAAGGGGGCGGCACTGCTTTTCACCTCGGCTTACATCGCGAATGACGCCACGTTATCCACACTGCCAAAACTTTTCCCGGGGCTGATCATTTATTCGGATGAGTTCAACCATGCCTCGATGATCGAGGGCATTCGGCGCAACGGTGGCGAGAAGCGCATCTTCCGTCACAACGATGTGGCACACCTGCGTGAATTGCTAGAGGCGGATGATCCTGCTGCTCCGAAACTGATCGCGTTCGAATCGATTTATTCAATGGATGGTGATTTCGGACCCATTGAGGCGCTTTGCGATCTGGCCGATGAGTTCAGCGCGTTGACCTACATCGACGAGGTTCATGCTGTTGGCATGTATGGCCCGCGCGGCGCCGGTGTGGCTGAGCGTGATGGTCTTATGCATCGTGTCGACATCATCAACGGAACCCTTGGGAAGGCCTTTGGGGTGCACGGTGGTTACATCGCATCAAGCGCAAAAATGTGTGATGCAGTAAGGTCTTATGCGCCGGGATTCATCTTTACGACGTCGCTTCCACCGGCGGTTGCCGCGGGTGCGGCGGCCAGTATCCGGGTGTTGAAAACAGATCGCACCCGCCGTGAAGAACACCAGACACAAGCCAGCATTCTGAAGCTGCGTCTGAAGGGGCTGGGACTGCCGATCATTGATCACGGCAGCCATATCATCCCGGTGATTGTCGGCGATCCGGTGCATACGAAAGTCTTAAGCGATATGCTGCTTGATAGCTTTGGTATCTACGTTCAGCCGATCAATTATCCCACGGTTCCGCGCGGCACGGAGCGTCTGAGGTTCACGCCGTCGCCGGTGCACGGACCGCGTGAAATGGATGCATTGGTCAGTGCCATGGACGAACTTTGGTCGCATTGTGCGCTCAATCGCGCCGAACTCTCCGCTTAGGACTTATCCACAAGTGACCGCACGCAAGTGCTGTGTTAGTGGTTAGAGGATTATCCTCGTGACCGATTCTGCCGGTTGCGGGTAGGGACAACGGTGAGTTTAAATGGGGCAGGACACATGAGCAGGCGTCCTGAGGCGTCAGACGAAAATGAACCGGCGAGGCTGAAAGGCTTCGACGATTTTGATTTGCTGCTCGGTGATACTATGCGAGGCGAGCGTGCTACGCTGGGTAAGTCTCTTCTTGATGTTCAGCGCGAATTGAAAATCAAGGCCAATTATATTGCAGCTATTGAAAATACCGACGCTTCAGCGTTTGAGACGCCCGGATTTATTGCCGGTTATGTGCGATCTTACGCGCGCTACCTTGGACTTGATCCGGAATGGGCGTTCAAGACGTTCTGCGAGGAGGGCAATTTCTCGGTTGCTCACGGAATGTCTGCTGATGCGTCCGTTCGCCGGTCTTCCAAGGGGTCCTCGAAAGCCCGCAATGCCAATGGCGAGAAAAAGCCCGCCCATCTGCGCGATCCGTTTATCGAACCCAGTGTAAGTTATATGCCGAAAGGCGAAGCTGTTTTTGCCGGTATCGAACCACGTGCCATTGGCTCGGTCATGGTGTTGATGGTGCTGATTGCAGGTATTGGATATGGCGGCTGGTCTGTGCTGCAAGAAGTGCAGAAAGTGCGCTTTGCGCCGGTTGAGCAGACGCCGAATGTTCTGGCCGAGCTTGATCCGATGACGCAGGCGGTCGCTACGCCTGCGGGCGAAATTCCTCGAGCTGACGTGACGGCGGGGCTTGTACCCGGGGTTGACCGTATTGATCGCGTGTCACGTCCCGTTGCGCTGGATATACCGGTCATGGTCGCGCGAGACGGGCCTATAGCGTCGATTGATCCCAATTCTTTTGGTGCGTTTGCGCCAGAGCGTGATACGCGACTGAGCGCCGCGGAGCCTCCGCGCCCCGATAACTTACCGTTTGCAGTTCCTGGTAGTGCCATTCCGGTTACCGCAAACCTTTCGGCGGGGTTCGAAACAGATAATTTGCTGCCGACAGTGCAGGTGGTCGAAGAGGCTTCGCCAACGCTTGCGCTGTTTGCAGTTCGCCCGTCCTGGGTGCGTGTAACGGGTGCAAACGGCACAGTTATTTTCGAGAAAATCCTTGATGCTGGCGAGCAGTTTGATCTGCCATTGACCGAGGCCCCTGCGACCTTGCGTGCGGGCAATGCGGGATCGCTGTATTTTGAGGTGAACGGCGCGACTTATGGTCCCGCCGGTGCTGGTCCCGAGGTGATTAAAAACGTGTCACTTGCACGCGATGCGATCTTGGAGACATATCAAGTTGCTGATATTGAACGCGATTCTGATTTAGCGCGCTTTGTGGCGGTTGCCGAAGCGGCCGCATCCAACTGACATCGCACGATTGCCAGCGTGCCACGCTTTGCCTATTCATAGGGACCGCGTATCTATCATAAGGCAGCCTGATGACGCTGAACCACGTCCGCCCATGGCGCAATATATACCGTCGTAAATCCCGCCAAATTCATGTGGGTAATGTTCCTGTTGGGGGCGAAGCGCCGATCACGGTGCAGACGATGACCAATACAGACACAACAGACGTCAAGGCGACTATTGGCCAAATCCAACGCGCGACCGATGCTGGGGTCGATATCGTGCGGGTATCGACGCCCGACGCGGCGTCTACGGCTGCTTTGAAAGAGATTGTGCGCGAAAGTCCGGTGCCGATCGTGGCAGATATCCACTTTCACTATAAGCGCGCGATCGAAGCGGCCGAGGCGGGGGCTGCGTGTTTGCGGATCAATCCTGGCAATATCGGGAACGAGGAGCGTGTCAAAGAAGTGATCAAAGCGGCCAAAGATCATGGTTGTTCGATCCGTATCGGCGTCAACGCGGGATCGCTGGAAAAGCATTTGTTGGATAAATACGCCGAGCCCTGTCCGGAGGCGATGGTGGAAAGCGGTCTCGACCATATCAAGATATTGGAAGATAACGACTTTCACGAATTTAAGATCAGCTGCAAGGCCTCGGACGTGTTTCTGGCGGCGGCCGCTTATCAGATACTGGCGGATGCGACCGACGCGCCGATTCATCTTGGAATTACCGAAGCGGGCGGTCTTGTTTCGGGGACGATCAAATCGTCTATCGGGCTTGGTAATCTTTTGTGGATGGGGATTGGCGACACGATCCGCGTAAGCCTGTCTGCTGATCCGGTGGAAGAGGTCAAGGTTGGCTATGAGATCCTGAAAGCGCTTGGTCTGCGGCATCGGGGGGTGAACATCATTTCATGCCCGTCTTGTGCCCGCCAAGGGTTCGATGTGATCAAAACCGTTGAGGCGCTGGAGAAGCGACTTGAGCACATCAAAACACCGATGAGCCTGTCGATTATTGGTTGTGTGGTGAATGGGCCGGGCGAGGCTTTGATGACGGATGTCGGCTTTACAGGCGGCGGGGCTGGTTCGGGCATGGTCTACCTTGCGGGTAAGCAAAGCCACAAGCTGTCCAACGAGGAAATGGTGGAACACATCGTCGAGCAGGTTGAAAAGAAGGCGGCCGCGATTGACGCGGCCGAGTCAGTAGAATCTGCAGAAGCAGTTGAGGCAGCGGAGTAAGTGCGAGTTTACCGATCGGTTACGGCATCGCGGGGCATCTGATGTTCCGCCCGAGGCTCATTCGCTGACCGCAGCATATAAATCGCAGTAGCTTATTCAGGCACCGCAGAAATCCAGGCCTGTGCCGCCGGGCCAGGATCTGAATTCACGACATAGGCCATGTAACCGCCGTCAGTAGAGCCGGGGGTGATTGCGCCGAATGTGCGTTTATAAACGGAGATCACGCCTTTTGAGCCGCTGCGTTCGAATTGAACAGTGTTGCCGTGCGAAATGCGGGTAGTCTGAACCCCAAACTGTGACAAGCGACTGACGCTTTGGGTTTACGCCAGCTGGCAACGCGCGGTGCAGGCTGGCGTAAACCTAGCTTGGGGACCTCGCGATCATTTTAGACGTTGTCGTTGCGAGGGGGGACTGGTGGCGGCAAAGCTGCGCATTCCATCTGCCATCTTGCGGAAGCTCGCCACAGACGGCGAGCGTTAGAATACCAAGAGCTGCAAGTGTTCGTTTTATCCTGTCCGTCGCTCCATCCCTATCGGGGTAGCGCGCAGGAAATGTCAGCGCACTATGCTTCGCAGGCGAGTGACTTTGTCCTAAACTGGGCAGCTATCGTTCGATAGTTAGCAAGGCCAGCGTTGGGAAATCTGTGGGTGCCGTCAGCCCCGATTTTGTCGTTCGGTGGAAACCACCCGGCGCATTTGGTCCAATTCAAGGAACCCGCGCACGAACGTGTCGCCCATGATGAAGCTGGGCGTGCCCTGGATTTGAAGGCGCGCTGCCAGATCGCGGTTGGCCGCGATGATACGGGTGATCTCTTCGCTGTCCATTTCTGTGCGAATATCGTCATGGTCGAAGTCAAAATCACCGGAAAGACGCACCAGAGTCTGCGGGGTTAGGTCGCCGCGCAACAACATCATTTCGTCGTGCATGGTCTTATAAGCGTCATCGCCATAAAGCGATTTAACTGCGAGAGCGTAGCGCGACGCTAGCACTGACGCATCCCCAAGGATCGGGAATTCCTTGACGATGAAGCGGATATTGCCGTCGCTGTCGATCAGCTCTTCGACGGCTGGAAACGCGCGTTTGCAAAAGCCGCACTGGTAGTCGAGAAATTCGACCACGGTAACGTCGCCATCGGGATTGCCACCAACGTAGCTGTAACCGTCGTTGAAAATTTCTTCGCTGTATTGCTCAAGCATGGCAACTTCGGCTTGTGACGCGTCTTGCGTCCGGCGTTCTTCAAGGATCGCGATGGCTTCCATCAGGACTTCGGGATTTTCGAGAAGATAGGCGCGCACTTCGGACCGAAAGGCGTCACGCTCGCCGTCTGTCATCGCATCGATGTCGGTGGCGGCGGCTGGAAACGCGGTGGCAAGGCACAGAGCACTTGTCATCAAGATTGAACGAAACATCGGCGACTCCTCGGAAAAAACTGTCCAAGCACAAGACCATGCGAAGCTTATGCGTGGCAAGGACTTCACTAAGATTTGTTGTCGCACGGGGCATTGACGCCACGTGTTCGACGCGGCAGGCAAGAGATCCGTTTGCCTTTGAAGGAATGGTCCCGATGCGCCTGTCACGTCGATCGAATGTAGACCCGTTCATCGTCATGGATGTGATGGAGGCCGCAGCGCGGGCGGAAGCTTCGGGGCGGCATATTATCCATATGGAAGTGGGGCAGCCGGGGACCGGCGCCCCTTCAGGTGCGCGTGCTGCACTGGTGGCGGCGATGGAGAAGAGCGCGCTTGGCTATACAGTAGCGCTTGGGTTGCCATCCCTTCGCGCGCGGATTGCCAGGCTGTATGACGAACGGCATGACATCGACCTTGATCCGGCGCGCGTGGTTGTGACTTCGGGGTCGTCGGCGGGCTTTTTGCTGGCGTTTACGGCGTTGTTTGATGCAGGGGATCGCGTGGCTTTGGGCGCACCGGGCTATCCGTCTTATCGACAGATTTTGCGGGCGTTAAGCCTTGAACCGGTGGATATCGAAACGCGCGTTGAGGATCGCTATCAACCGGTGGCGGGCGATTTGCCACATGATATTGCCGGATTGATTGTGGCGTCGCCGGCCAATCCTTCGGGGACGATGCTGGATAGAACGGCTTTGACGGCGTTAATTGAGGCGTGCCAGGCCCGCAACGCGGCTTTTGTTTCGGACGAGATTTACCACGGCATTGAATATGAGCGCAAAGCGGTTTCGGCTTTGGAGATCACCGACGACGCATATGTGATCAATTCGTTTTCCAAGTATTACTCCATGACGGGGTGGCGGATCGGCTGGATGGTCGTGCCGAAGGGGCATGTGCGGACGGTTGAGCGGCTGGCGCAGAACATGTTTATTTGTCCGCCACATGCGTCACAGATTGCGGCTTTGGCGGCAATGGAATGCGGGGCCGAGCTGGAAGCGAACCTTGGCGTCTATGCGGCGAACCGTTCGCTGATGCTTGCGGGCCTGCCACGGGCGGGGTTTGAGCGGATCGCTCCGCCGGACGGGGCGTTTTATGTCTATGCCGATGTCAGCGGGATCACCGAAGATGCACATACTCTTGCGCGCGATATTCTAGACAAAGCTGGGGTGTCGGTGACGCCGGGGCTTGATTTCGACAAAGCGCGTGGCACGGGCACGCTGCGGTTTTCCTATGCGCGGGCTACGGCAGATATCGAAGAAGGCTTGGCGCGTCTGGAGACATATATGCGGGCGGCGGGCCATATTCGCTGAAAAGCCTTTGGCGGGAAGTCGCCGATAGGCTAGTCTGAGCACAATAACGAGAAAACTCGAAAAGTCTGAGGCAATGAGCAAGTATCCTTTTTTTTACAGCGCCGTTTGTGCCCTGATTCTTGTGTTTCTTTCGCACAGCGCCTTGGCCGAGGCGCCGGGCGCCGGCTTGGCGCGTCTTGCTGGCGGTGGCGCGGCTATTTCGGATAGTGGTGGTCGTGTCGAGTTAAATGTAGAGATGTCTCAACCAGTGCCATGGCGCGTTCATACGCTTGATGGGCCACCGCGCTTGATCGTGGATTTTGCAGAATTGGTTTGGGATGCGGCGCTTGAGGTCGACTCTGGTAGCGTTTTGGAGGTCAACACGGGGGCGTATCGGCCGGGATGGTCACGGCTTGTCGTCGTCTTGCGCGAGCCTTTGGCGGTGGACTCGGCTGAAATGCGGGTTGCGGATGACGGGTCGGCTTTGCTGACCATGCAATTGATACCGACGACGGCAGATGATTTTCGCGACAATGCCGGAATTGACCCGGTGGAAGTTTCTCCTGTGGTGGCCGCGCCCCCGCCCGCGTCCGGGCGCCTGCGGGTGGCGCTTGATCCGGGGCATGGGGGCATTGATCCCGGCGCCGAGGACGGCGATTTGCGCGAGGCGGAACTGATGCTGGCGTTTGCGCATAAGTTGAAAGAAGTCCTGCTCCGCACGGGACGGTTTGAAGTGGTGATGACGCGGGAGGCTGATGTTTTTGTGCCACTGGAGGCGCGCATGACTCTGGCGCGGGCGGCGGGGGCAGGTGTGTTCCTGTCACTGCATGCAGATTCGCTGGCCGAAGATGATGGCGTGGCTTCTGGCATGACGGTTTACACGCTGACCGATAACCTCACGGACGCAGTGGCTTTACGATTGGCCGAGCGCCATGCGCAGAATGATATCCTGGCGGGCGTCGACCTTGCGGGAACCGAGGACGAGATTGCATTTGTGCTTTTGGACTTGGCACGGCGCGAGACGATGCCGCGATCCGAAGCCTTGGCGGAGACGATTGTGTCTGGGTTTCGCAGCTATGAGCTGGCGCTGAACTCCAATCCGCATCGCCGCGGAAGTTTTACAGTTTTGAAGGCGGCAGAAGTGCCATCTGTTCTGGTCGAGCTTGGGTTCTTGTCAAGCGATCGGGATCGCGAGCGTCTCATGTCGGAAGAATGGAGCGCACGGGCAAGCGAGGCAGTTCGCGATGCGCTGTTGCATTGGGCCGACGAGGATTTTCTGATGCGCCAGGGCTTTAGGAAGTGAACTGCGCAAGCCAAATAGTGTGACCCGCACATTCGGGGTCCTCGGGGCGGAAATGTTTGACCTTGAAGCCGTAGGCGTTGAGCAAGCCTTCGTATTCGTCGGGGGACAGCGAGGAGTGATAGAGGCTGTGACCCGCCACCTCTCCGATTTCTTCGCCTTCCTCGGGGCCTGATGTGAACATCAAGGCGGCTCCCGGAGCTGAATGGCGCGCAAACACCTCGAACATGGCGCGTTGATCGTCCGGCGAGAGATGGAAAAACGAATTCCAGGCAAGAATGGCGTCGAATGTTTCGCCAAGATCGACACCGCGCATATCGGCAAGGATGCCGCGTGCTTGGGGTAGATTTGTCTGAAAAAGAGCAATCATCGCCGGCGCGCCGTCTAGTCCAGTTAAGGTTGCGCGACGGTCCAGAAGATAGCTTGCAATAGGACGTCCGGCGCCACAGCCAAGGTCCAGAACGTTTTTGCCGGGAGCGTAATTCAGCATGCGATCCAGCCACTTACGCTCGAAAAGTGCCTGATTGCGTTGAAGGTCCCAGGTCTCGGCAACTTCGTTATAGGTGGGCAGGATATCTTCGGGTTTCATGTGCGCCAGATGACGTGTTCGCAACTGCTGCACAAGAGGTGACAAAACATTTGCGATTTTTTGGCGTCAACTGGCCGATGCGACGCAAGCGCCCTTTTGACGCTGGCGAGACAGGGCGGTATATGAGGGACTTATCGAAGAGGTTGGTTGAGTGATCCGGTTCGTTTTTTCATTTTTTGGCGCGATTTTCAGCATGATAACGCTTGGCCTTGTGATGACCGCGTTAACCGTGGGGGCTGTGTTCTGGGTGTATGGGCGGGATTTGCCCGACCACGAGAGCCTTGCCAATTATCTGCCGCCAACCATTAGCCGGATTTATTCGACTGAAGGCCGGATCATTGATGAATTTGCCGAGGAACGGCGGATATATGCGGCTGCGGAGGAAATTCCCGATCTGGTCAAGCACGCGTTTATCTCGGCGGAAGACAAGAACTTCTACCTGCATGCTGGCTTTGATTTACGCGGAATTGCGGCGGCGGCTTATGTGGCAGTTGAAAGCCGGGGTCAGTCCGTGCGGGGCGCGTCGACGATCCCCCAGCAGGTTGCGAAGATCTCGTTTTTAAGCGGTGAGCGCACCGTAGACCGGAAGCTGAAAGAGATCATTCTGGCGAACCGGATGGTCAATTCGCTTGATCGGGACAAGATTCTGGAAATTTATCTCAATGAAATTGATCTTGGATTCCGCTCGTTCGGTGTGGCGGCGGCCTCGCAGACCTATTTCAACAAAACGCTTGCCGATTTGGAGCCACAGGACGCCGCCTATCTCGCGGCTTTGCCGAAGGCGCCTTACGATTACCATCCGGTGCTGGAAGTTCTGCGTGCGACCGAGAGGCGCAACTTTGTTCTGCGCGAGATGTACCAGAATGGCTATCTAAGCGAGGCCGAATTTGTCACGGCGCGGGCAGCGCCTTTGCTAACAGTGCAAAACGGGGACTATGAAGGCTTTCGCAAGAAGCTTCCGCCGCGCGACTACTTTACTGATGAAATACGCCGTCAGTTGAGCCGTGACTTTGGGGATACAGGGTTTAAATCTGCGGGTCTTACGGTGCGTGCAACCGTTGATCCCGAGATGCAGGACGCTGCAGCGGCGGCCCTTCGCGAAGCTTTGGAAAAGTATGACCGCGCGCAAGGCGAGTGGCGCGGCGCAGCGGCTGAGATCAATCCTGCAGCGTTAAGCGGTCTTGGGGAAGACGGTCGGGCTGCCTGGCGTCAGGCTTTGGGCGAAACCGTTGTGCCGCGCGATATTGCGGGCTGGTATCCGGCCGTTGTTTTGGAATTGCGCGATACTGTTGCGCGCATCGGCGTCGACGGGTGGGACAACGGCGTTGACGGACATTTCATCAAGCCCGGCGATTTGAACTGGATCCGGGGGGCGTCAAACCCGAGCGATATTTTAAGCGTCGGTGACGTAATTCATGTGCGACACGACGGTGGCTCTGAGGAAGACCCGGTTTTCTCACTGCGTCAGATCCCCGGTGTTCAGGGTGGGTTCATGGCGATGGACGTGAACAATGGTCGTGTGATCGCGATGCAGGGCGGATTTTCCTATCAGCATTCGGTGTTCAACCGCGCGACACAAGCGACGCGGCAGCCGGGGTCTTCGTTTAAGCCGTTTGTTTACGCGGCGGCCCTGGACAGTGGCTTTACTCCCGCGACGATCCTGATTGATGCGCCTATTGAGGTGGATGTGGGAGGAGGCCGTGTCTGGCGGCCGAGAAACGCTTCGAACCAGTTTTACGGGCCGACCCCTTTGCGGATCGGGATCGAACGGTCGCGAAATCTTATGACGGTGCGATTGGCTGAAGAAGTCGGCATGCGCACAGTGGCCGCCTACGCCGAGCGCTTTGGGGTCTATGACAAGATGCAGCCGTTTCTGGCCAACTCTCTGGGCAGCCAGGAAACGACGCTTTTTAAGATGGTCTCGGCCTATTCGATGTTTGCCAACGGCGGTGAGCGCGTCGAGCCGACGCTGGTCGATCGCGTACAGGACCGGTGGGGAACAACTGTGTACCGGCACGATGACCGTGTGTGCGACGAATGTTCCCAATACGATCTTCCGGTCGGTGAATTGCCACGGATCGAGACAGATCGCTGGCAAGTGATTGACCCGGTGACGGCATATCAGCTGACTTCGATGATGCGCGGCGTTGTCGAGCGTGGGACGGCGTCGGGAACGGTTAATCTTGGTGTGCCGACTGCGGGAAAGACTGGTACGACCAACGATGCGCGCGATGTCTGGTTTGTCGGGTTCACTTCTAACATCGCGGCGGGCTGTTACATTGGTTACGATCTGCCGAAGCCTTTAGGGTCTGGCGCATCTGGCGGCGGCATGTGTGGTCCGGTTTTTCAGTCTTTCATGACAACGGCGCTTAAGAAATACGGGGCCGGGCGGTTTGCGGTTCCGGCGGGCGGGCGGTTTATAAAGATCGACCGTTTCACTGGTGCGCGTTTGCCCGATGGGGCGAGCGGAGAAAGCGTTGTGGCGGAGTATTTCCGTGAAGGTGAGGAGCCGGTGTTTGGCATCACCTTTGATGGCGGTTTTGCCATGGGAGCCAACCTTCCGATGGTGACGGGCGGGACAGTGGCTCAGACCGGCCAGGGGCCCGGCGTGGCAGTTGAGGGCGTTGTGCCTGTGGTGCCTGTGGTGCCGGGCCAAACCACCGCGGGCGAGATTTCATCCGGTGGGCTTTACTAAGATCGCGCTGGCTGGGGCTCTGCCCCAGACCCCGAGGTATTTTCCAAAGGATGAAGCAGAGTGGCCGATGCGGATTGTCGGCTTGGCCTTTTGAGATTGTGGATTACATAAGCTTCATGACTAAAGAATGCACAGTTATTTACAACGGCGATTGTCCGGTTTGTTCTCGGGAGATTGATGTTTATCGGGACCGTGTAACAAAAGCCGGAGGGAGCCTTGGTTTTGTCGATTTGAACAGGGTTGATCTTGGCGCGTTTGGTTTGACGGCAGACGATGCGGCGCGGCGCCTTTATGTGGTGCGTGGGGACGAACTGCTTTCGGGCGTCGATGCTTTTTTGCTTTTGTGGCACGAGACGCCCGGCTTTCAGTGGCTTGCACGTGGGGTTGGATTACCGGGCGTGCGCCAGATCGCAGGTCTTGTCTATGAGTGGGTCCTGGCACCCGCCCTATTTGCATTGCACAACCGGCGTCAGGCTCGGGCTGCGCGCGGTGCTTGAAGGCGGACCACCCGGTTGATAGAGGTGCAGGAACGTACATCCTTGGAGAATTACCCCCATGCGCGCTGAAGCCGAAAATGCGGTTGCTGCGATCGAAAAGTCGCTGACGCTTCTGGCGAAGCGACTGGATTGGGAAACGGCTGATCATCGCCTTGAAGAATTCAACGCGCTGACCGAGGATCCCAATCTGTGGAACGATCCAGAGCGGGCGCAAAAGCTGATGCGCGAACGCCAGATGCTTGCTGATGCGATGGGTCGCTATACCAAAATGAAACAGGAGTTGTCGGACAACATCGAGCTTATTGAGATGGGCGAGATGGAAGACGATTCCGAGATTGTTTCTGAAGCTGAAGCGGCGCTTAAGTCATTGAAAGAGCGTTCGGCGCAGGCCGAGCTTGAGGCGTTGCTGGACGGCGAGGCAGATGGCAACGACACCTTCCTTGAGATCAATTCAGGCGCGGGCGGCACCGAAAGCTGTGATTGGGCGTCGATGCTGGCACGGATGTATGTCCGCTGGGCCGAGGCGCACGGCTATAAGGTCGAACTTCAGTCGGAAAGTGCGGGCGAGGAAGCTGGGATCAAGTCTGCGGCCTATAAGATTTCCGGGCCAAACGCCTATGGCTGGCTCAAGTCAGAATCGGGTGTGCATCGGTTGGTGCGGATTAGCCCGTACGACAGCGCGGCGCGGCGGCATACGTCTTTTTCGTCAGTCTGGGTCTACCCGGTGGTGGACGACAATATCGAGATTGACGTCAATCCGTCTGACATCCGCATTGACACCTATCGCTCGTCAGGTGCGGGAGGTCAGCACGTGAACACGACCGACTCGGCTGTGCGGATCACGCACATTCCGACGAATATCGTGGTGACATCATCCGAGAAGTCGCAGCACCAGAACCGTGACATTGCGATGAAGGCGTTGAAATCACGTCTTTATCAAATAGAGCTGGATCGCCGGAACGCGGCGATCAACGAGGCGCATGAGAACAAGGGCGATGCCGGCTGGGGCAATCAAATACGGTCCTATGTGTTGCAGCCTTATCAAATGGTGAAAGACTTGCGGACCAGCTTTGAAACCAGTGATACTTCGGGTGTTCTGGATGGTGATCTGGACGGGTTTATGGCCGCGACGTTGGCGATGGGCGTGTCGGGGATGGGCCGTGCAGAAGCACGGGGCGACGACTAAAACGCAAGTTTAAAAAGTATGACCAATCCCGCATCGTCTTTGCAAGCTGATTGCGAAGCGATTGGCGTATGAACGACATTTACTATGGAAGTGACGAGCAGCAGGGCGTTTCGCGGCGATCTGTGGCGCTGTGAGTTGCTGAAGGATGATCCCGAGCTGACGTGGTACTGGCGCGCTGTCGGTGTTGCGGAATATGCCTGCGGGGGCGTCGACTTTCTGGATCAAATGGTGCGCATTCAGGGGGTAGTGCCGAGGTGCTGGGTGCCGCGCCAACACATCGAAGACGTCATTATTGCGGTTGAAGCACGCGCGATCACGGCCGATATTTTTGGACTGTCGATTTCCACCGATGCTTCGCTGTCTCTTGCGCGCAAGATTCTGGCAACGGAAAAGTCGGCGTTGATCTTGAGGTGGTGCGCATCTGCCCAGACAGCCCCGATGCGCTTTTGGCGATGGTTGAGGTTGCCCTTGACTGTGCGGGGTCTTGCCAACTGCGGCGGCGGTGATGCGGGGGGCAATTAAGACGCGGCGTGATTTTGTTGTCGCGCGAGCGGACGGGTTGTGGCCTCTGCTGGAGCGGTTGACTGTTTCCATCCACCGGCGCCGGTGGGTGATCATTGTTGGTGGGGGATGTTGTCCACACACCCTGACCGTCGGCGAGAGAAAATTGCGTTGATCCTTGGTGCCGATGCGATGGTGCGGATGTCCGAGGATATTGGATTTTAGAAGTTTTACAGTGGTGTGCGGGACGACAATGCGCGCTCGACGGCCTTGTGCGCAGAGCATGCGGTGGTGCGCACTGATTCTATGGCACTTGTCGGGATTGATCCGACTGTTGTGTCCGCAGGACGAATGAGCCAGTTGCGCTGCCTTGCGGCCCGGCAGGCAGCGTGCTTTTGTACCTTAGAGCATATCCGTGGCGTGAGAGGGCTTAATGGAACCGGACGAACGTGAAGCATCGCCGATCCCGGAGATTGGGCAGGTGACTTTTGCAGAGCTTTGGTCCTCGCTGAAGGCGGGACTTTGGGATTTCCGGCGGGCTCCGGGGTATGGATTGGCGTTTAGCGCGTTTTACGTTTTAGTGGGCGTCGGGCTTGTCTGGATTGGGGCGGGGACATTCCTGTGGACGCTGGCTTTTGCTTTGGGTTTCCCTTTGGTCGCGCCATTTGCTGCTGTCGGGCTTTACGAGGTGAGCCGCCGTATTGAAGCAGGCGAGCCGCTGGAACAATCGGAAATCGTGGGTGTGGTCTGGCGCGAACGCACGCGCCAGTTGCCCTGGATCGGGGTTATTCTGACGCTGATTTTCCTGTTTTGGAGCTTTTTCGCCCATATGACGTTCGCGATGTTCTTTGGGTTGTCGGCGCTGACGAATGTGAGCAGTTCTTATGAGATTTATTTCACCTCCAATGGCATCGCGATGATGGTCATGCAGGCTTTGGTGGGGGCTGGCGTGGCGTTCTTTGTCTACGGGATTGCGGTGATGTCCTTGCCGTTATTGGTGGACAAGGAAGTCGATTTTGTGACCGCGATGCTGATTAGCCTTAAGACAGTTGCCAGAAACAAGGCGGTGCTTGGCGCCTGGGCGGTGCTGATAGCGGTACTATTATTTGTGGCGATGTTGCCCGCGTTTTTGGGGTTGTTTGTGGCGTTGCCGGTCTTGGGTCATGCAACATGGCATCTGTATCGGCGGGCGCTATATCACCCGGTGTGATGGTGCATAGCGCACGAAAAAGGCCCGCACGATTAAAGCGCGGGCCTTTTGTTTGCCTGTAGAATCAGGAGATTAGCTTTTGGTGTCAGGCGAAGACGCAGAGGGCGTCGGAGCCGTTGCAGGCTTCGTCGACATGCCGGCCTTAGCACCGGCTAGCGGGTCTTCTTGACGCTGAACCGATCCCTCAAAATGAGCGCCGGATTCAATCGCGATGGTTTTGTGGATGATGTCGCCTTCGACACGTGCAGTAGAGGTCAGGCGCACCTTCAATCCGCGCACTTTCCCGACAACACGGCCGTTGACCACAACGTCATCCGCAATGCATTCGCCGTTTACCGTGGCGCCTTCGCCGACGGTTAAAAGGTGAGCGCGAATATCTCCTTCAACTTTACCTTCGATCTGGATGTCACCGGTGGTCTTAATGTCACCGGTGATGTTCAGATCAGCCGAAAGGACCGACGCAGGGGGCTTCGCCTTGGGGGTCGATGAGGTGAAGTCTGTTCCGGATTTTGGTTGATTCATATCGGAGGCCTTTTTCTCAGTATCCGCCGGCGCGTCCGTTTTGGGGCCCGGCTCGTTTATTTTGCTTTCAGAAAACATCTCTTGCTGCCTTGATGTATTTCAACGGGTTGGTGGCTTTACCGCCGACGCGCACTTCATAATGAAGATGGGTGCCCGTCGACCGTCCGGTATTTCCCATATCACCGATACGCTCGCCGCGCGAGACCCTTTGGCCAACTTGTACGCGGATTTTTGACAAATGGGCGTAGCGGGTCTCGAATCCGAAGTCGTGGCGGATTTTGATCAGATTGCCATATCCGCCCTGACGACCAGCATGCACGATCGTTCCATCCGCGGTTGCGTGTATTGGTGTGCCGCGCGATCCGGCCCAGTCGTGGCCTTCGTGCGTGCGGCCCCAACGCGGGCCAAAGCCGCTGGTGCTACGATAGCTGCCGCGCACAGGAAAGCCGAAAGGAAGCTTCTCGGCGGCGATGCGATAAAGGTTCAATTCGTCCAGGCGCCCAAGAACTTCGTTTGCGCGCGAGGTTATTGGATCAATCTCGGCGTCGCCTGACGTGGAGACGCGGATAGGCGTCAGCGGTCCGCCCTGGCCTGAATAGGTGCGACGAACTTGTTCGAGAATACTGTCGGTGGGCAGTCCGACGGCTGAGAACATATTGTCGATCGGGGTCAGCGATGTTTCAACGGCGTCTTCGATCTGGCTGAAGATGCGCTCATTGCGCTCGTCTCCGAGGCGCGCGTCCAGCGCGACGCGGTCAAGCGCGCTTTCGGCTTCTGCGACGTACAATTGCATTTCGTCACGCTCGACTGCGATATCGCCAAGAGCGACGGACAGAAAATCAAGCGTGGTCTCAAGATCGCTCATCCGGGTCACTTCCGGGCTTGCAGCCTCAGTTTCAGCGATACGTGCGATCAGCGTTTCGTTTTTGGAACGTTCGAAGTCTCTTTCGTTCATCGCGTCGCGTAACGTGGTTTGAATGACGTCGATGCCGGTGGCGAATTCCTTAGCGCGTTCTTCCGACCTTAAAAGCCGCGACTGCATCGCTGAAACCTCGGCAAGAGCGACGGCAAACCGTGCCTGCGCATCGGAGGCTTCGGTTGCGCGCGTGTCGCGTTCAGAGGCAAGAGTGTTCAGCCGGCCCTCGTAAACAGCCTGATCGCGCAGTGCCTGTTCGCGCAGGTCGCCAGCGCCAAGACTTTGCATCAAGAGAATGGCCGAGGAAATAATCGTCCAACCCACCAAAAGGGCCGAGCCTGTCAGGCCTACGAATTGGGTCGTAGGCGAAAGGCGAATGAAGCGGGTTTCTGTATCCGAACGCAGGAAAAGCCTTTGTTCGGGGAATGCGCGTTCGAGAGACGCATGAATTTTTTTCGCGAAGCTTTGGATCACTCTGCCTGTCCCGTCATCGTTGTCCCAATGCGGCATCATTCCCCCGAAGACTGCCAACTCCATGGTGTTAACGGCTGTGGAAAACTCTGGCAACCACGCTGACCCGTGTGGGCCTAAGAGGTCGTTTTAATTGATGAATTCGGCAGAATATCGCCGACTTTCAGGCTTCGTTGGTTAACGGCCAGTAAAAATCGGGAGGGATGCCAGCCTCGGCACGCTTTTCTTCGTTGAACGGTGGCTTAAGGGTTGAGTGGAAATAGCGCCGGACAAGGGCATGAAATTCGGGTTTGGGATCAAGGCCGTCTCGCCCGCATAGGAAGTGAAACCACTTCGAGCCGTAAGCCACATGCGCGACCTCTTCGCTATAGATCGTTTCAAGGGCGGCCACTGCGTCGTCTGCTTGGGCTTTGCGGAAAACCTCGATCATGCCGGGCGTCACATCAAGCCCGCGCGCCTCCAGCACCATGGGGACGACCGCAAGGCGTCCCATAAGATCGCCGGCGGTGTCCTCTGCTGCGCGCCACATGCCCGCGTGTGCCGGGAGTGCGCCGTAATGGCTGCCAAGTGCTTCAAGACAGTCAGACATTAGATTGAAATGTTTAGATTCTTCGTCTGCGGCTTTGACCCAATCGTCATAGAATCCGGGCGGCATGGAGACGTCCGTGAACCGTGCGATAAGATCCCAGTGCAAATCAACGGCGTTGAGTTCGATGTGCGCCACGGCGTGAAGAAGGGCAATCCGACCGTCAGGGGAGCCGGGTTTGCGTCGCGGTACATCGCGCGGCGACACCAGTTCGGGTCGTTCAGGGCGCGCGGGAAAGGCAGGGGGAGCTGCGTGCCCCACAGCGATATCGTCGCCCGCGCCACGCGCAGCAACCCATCGGGCTGCATTTGCGCGGCTGATCGCTGTTTTTTCGCGGCCATTGGCGGTGGTTAGGACCTCGACCGCCATTTCTGCAAGCGTTGCCATGCTGAATAGTCCCTTAAGGCCTGTCGCCCTTTGGCTATCCGCGAAGACAGTCAAGGGCGAGGGAGTTTAGCTTTCTTGTGCGGCCGCCAGAACGGTGTCGACATGTCCAGGGACTTTTACTTTGCGCCATTCACGCACCACCGTTCCCGCTCCGTCAATCAGATAGGTCGCGCGCTCGACCCCCATGTATTTCTTGCCGTACATCTGCTTTTCGACCCAGGTGCCATAGGTTTCGCAGACGTCACCATCGGCGTCCGAGGCAAGGATCACATCAAGGTCGTGCTTGGCAATGAATTTGTCATGCTTTGCGGCGGAGTCTTTGGAAATGCCGACCACAACGGCGCCGGCAGCTTTGAACGCGGCCTTTGCTTCGGTGAAGCCAATCGCTTCTTTGGTGCATCCGCTGGTGTCGTCCTTCGGATAAAAATACAGAACAACTTTTGAGGGGCGTAACGCAGACAGGGTAACGTCTCCGCCACCATTGCGTGGGAGCGTGAAATCAGGGGCGGTTTTTCCTTCAAGCGACATGGGGCAGTCCTTTTTCAGAAGTTTCACAAGATGCGTCACGAATGCCTGTTGGGTTTTAGCGCGGATCGGCAGAGAATACAGAGCGCGAGGCAGGAAAAAGATAGAAAAGACGTCTATGACCAGGGAACCAAAGTCGGAAGTTAAGTCTCAGCCCGAGGCAGACACCCCCAAGCCTGGGCGTCGCACTCGGACGCGGGCGGAGCGCCGTGTTGCGCGCGCCAAGCGGCATGGGCGGCTTGGCAGGGGGCTTATCTCGACGGTTGTTCTGGCAAGTTTTGTCTTGTTTCTGGGTGGGCTGATTTTGTCGGATCGCGCGGTACCTTTGCCGGATAGCATACGGGACCGGATTGCAGTGTCGGTGTCGGAACGGCTGCCTGACGGAGCGGTAAAAATCGGCGCCGTGGCCGTCACTTTGGGGCGCGATCTGGCGCCAAGGGTGCGGCTGTCGAATGTGTCGATCGGCGATACGGGCGGGGGCGGTGTTGCGGTTTTGAACGGTGTGTCGGCGCGGTTGTCGCCAAGCGGGCTTTTGCGCGGACGATTTGCGGCAGAGCATGTGGTGCTGAACGGGGCGCAGGTCACGTTGCGGCGCGCAGCTGATGGAACCTTTGCTTTTGGTTCTGCAGGTGGCGTGCCGCGGGAAACGCAAAGCCTTCCGGATATTTTGAGCGCGCTTGATGCGGCTTTGACCGAAGGCCCGCTTGCGTCCATTCAGGATGTGTCTGCCGAGCGCGTGGTGTTCGCGCTTGAGGATGCGCGGACCGGGCGCATATGGCAGGCCACGAATGCGTCGTTGCAACTGCGGCGTTCGACCAGCGGGCTGACACTGTCGGTGTCGTCGGATGTCTTCAACGGGACGGATGACGTTGCTGAAGTGCAGTTGTCATTTTCCTTCGATGACGCCACGCGCGACATCGCGTTGGGAATGCGGTTGGTCGATGTGGCTGCGGCCGACATTGCGGTGCAGTCGCCGGCCCTGTCATGGCTTGGCGTGCTGGATGCGCCGATATCGGGCGCGGTACGGGCTGAATATGACGGGGGGGAAGGGCTGGCGCGGCTGTCGGGCACTCTGGACATCGCTGACGGGGCATTGAGCCCTGCGGGGGGGGCGGACCCAATCGGATTTGATGTCGCGCGTGCGTATTTCGAGTTTGATCCTGCCCTTCAACGTATTGATTTTACCGAAGTTGCGGTGAAATCCGAAACGTTTGAGGCAACGGCCACGGGGCATACCTACCTGACAGAAGTCACCGATGGCTGGCCGGACGCATTTATAGGGCAGTTTCTCATTTCAGAATTTGCCTTGGACCGGGCGGACGTTTTCGAAGCGCCGGTGGCGG
>NZ_JBVCWP010000027.1:0-25123 GCF_057460485.1 Boseongicola sp. | reverse complement strand
CGGCCTCCAAGGCCCGCAAAGCGGCAATCGAGGTCGCCATCAACGCAGGTTGCGCGTTTTGCGTCAGGGTCAAAGCCTCCTGTTCCCCTTCCCAGATCAGCGTCGACAAATTCTCGCCTAACGCTTCGTCAACTTCATCGAAAACCGCGCGAGCTGCCGGGTAAGCCTCTGCCAGATCGCGCCCCATCCCAATGGTTTGCGCACCCTGTCCCGGAAATACAAATGCCAAGCTCATGAAGGTCCCCTTCCTGTTTTCTTTGGTCTAAGGGCCACAAGGATCACGTGCAAGCCGCGTACATGGCTCATCCCGCGTGAAACCCCGGACAAAATCGTTTCGCAAAACGACAACCCACCCAGGCGTTAACAGGTACATTTAGCATTTTTCCGGGGAAACATGATTTTCAACTCAACAACCAAAGCAACGCGGCGCCGTTCCGCTTTCGCACTCACCGCCTGTGGTGGCAGCAGCGGCGCATAGATAGTCCCAGTTATTGCAAGCAAGGAGATCATTTCCCTGGCCAACTAAGTCGGCAAAACATTTCCGATCCGCTATGCAGCGGCCAACTTCGATACCAGTACGCTTGAACGCAAAACGGGCGCGGTACGTTTCATAAGAAAAACCGAACTCGAGGTCATGATCAATGGCGTAAATGAAATTGTAATAGAAGATGAACCGGGCGATTTCTTCGGTCCAACGCTTTTGCCGACGCCACCATTGTCTCCCCGGCACTCACATTAGTGTCTGCTAATGATTTTATTTCAAAGGACTACGCCGGCTTCCTCGGCTTCGAAACAGCGATTGCAGATATGCCCACAGAAAACCTCTTTTTCTACGGCGCCATAACCTCCGCAAAGTGTTCCTGTCCGACGGCATAATTACCGGAAGCGATACCGGCGACACTTATTTGACCGTTAACTTCGACACCCTCAACGTGACGGGCGAACTTCATTTCTCAGAGGTTGCTCTGTGTTTAATCACCAACGGTCGCATTTCGGACAATGGAATCACCGGCGGCGTGTCGACCTAGAATATCAGCGCAACGCTCAATGAAACCACCGATGATGCTGTTGACGGCGTGTTCCTTGGCACCGATACAAGTCTCTCTTCTGGCTCCAATGAAGGGACAGCCAATATTGATGGAGAGATAATTGACTTCGTTGGTGTCTTTACGGGCATCAAATCTGCGCCACTTAAACGCCCAACGCAACGATCCGATCTGCATGGTAAATGCGCTGCAGACGGGCCAATAACGTTTCGGCGCGTGTTTTAACTTTTAACTTGCGCCGTAACTGCGTGCATTAGAACGCCTATATCGACGCTAAACATCTTACCCTTCTTTACCGCGCGGTCCAAAATACGCAGAATTGGCGGTGGTTTTACGCGCAGGCACCAACGCGATACCGACGTTGGGTTTTCCACCCCATCCTCAATGAAAAAAACGGCGTTTATCTTTGAAGGCGTTGCGCGCAACGCCCTCTCGGGCGCGCGCTGCGTTAAACTTTCTCAGGCATTCACATCCACCACGACCCGGCCCTTGACCTGACCTTTCAGAATATCCGCCCCCAGTTTCGGCAAGTCCTCAAGCGTCGCAGGCTGGATCATCGCTTCCAGCTTGTCCATCGGCAGGTCCTTCGCAACCCGCTCCCAGGCCCGCACGCGATTCTCGAAAGGCTGCATCACGCTGTCGATCCCCAAAAGGTTCACACCGCGAAGAAGGAAAGGAATAACCGTCGCAGGTAAACCAGCACCGCCCGAAAGACCCACGGCAGAAACCGAAGCACCATATTTCATCTGTCCCAGAACCCGCGCCAGCATCGCACCACCAACAGCGTCAACGCAACCAGCCCAAACCTCTGCTTCCAAGGGTCTTTTCACGGTCTCGCTCAGCTCTTCACGCGCCACAATGCGGGTTGCGCCAAGGCTTTTCAGATAGTCAGCGGTCTCGGGACGCCCCGTCACGCCCGCAACCTCATAGCCCAGATTGGCCAGGATCGCCGTCGCCACAGACCCCACGCCACCGGACGCGCCGGTCACCAAAACCTCACCGTCGCCCGGCTTCATTCCGTGATCTTCAAGCGCCATCACCGCAAGCATCGCCGTAAACCCGGCAGTGCCAACTGCCATCGAAGCCCGCGTCGTCAAGCCTGTCGGCAAAGGCACAAGCCAGTCCGCTTTCACGCGTGCTTTTTCGGCATATCCGCCCCAATACGCCTCGCCCACGCGCCAGCCCGTCAACACAACTTTGTCGCCCGCTGCATAGCGCGGATCGTCAGACGCCTCGACAGTCCCGGCAAAATCAACGCCCGGCACATGCGGATAATTTCTCACCAGCCCACCGCCGGGCCCAATGCATAAACCGTCCTTATAATTAACGGTCGAGTACTCAACCGCAACGGTCACTTCGCCGTCAGGTAAACGCGCCTCGTCGATCTCTTGGACAGACGCCGAGGTCTTGCCTTCATCATCTTTCTCAACAATCAGCGCTCTCATCGCGGCGTCCTTTTCATATTTTGCAAGCGGTTGATGCCAAACAACGAAAGGCAGTGGCATCCTGCGCAGACTATGCATTCCCTATGCCATATGCGCCATATCTTATGGCGCGGCCAGTTCAGACTTATGTCCACCGCATGCAGCACACGCCAAACCCAATGCCCCCGCAAGTTTTTCTGGACAGTCCTTAGAGCTTACCTTGGCAAAAATCATTAAAAACCATTGCTTTAGGAGAAAGTAGTCAATTTCTTTTGTAACATGCGGAAATCGGCATGATCCAATCGAGACCGCTTAGCGTAAATATTATCAGACACTCAAGTGAAACGGCAGGCTTACACATGATCGACATCGTCAACATCTTGCTCGCGCTCTTCGGTGTTGGTCTAGGGGCAATTGGCTGGCTCATGCCTCGCTACACCATGAAACTTCTCGATATGGCACCCACCAAGTCAACCATGGGTCTGTCCGAAATCCGCGCAGCCTCAGGCGCGCTCTTTATCGGACTTGGCCTTGGCGCAATTGTGTTGAACACGCCGTTCGCCTTCGCAATGGTTGGCTTCGCTTGGGGTGGGGCAGCAATAGGGCGCCTTACATCGCTTATTGTCGACGGAGACGCGGCTCGCCAGAAGACCACATTCTTTGTGATCGAAGCGGCAGTGGCTGCTACGCTTCTTGGGATCAACCTCTGATCTGGTGGCCGTGCCAGAATATCTGGTCTTTGCATTGAAGTCATTTGAACAGGCGTTTGAAACGCGCCCTTCCAAAACCTCACCAGACTCCCTATATCAGTAGTGTCCCGGCAACGGGACTATGGACATAAACGCGCTCGTAATAAGCGGTTCGGACCCGGGGGCGGTACCCGGCGTCTCCACCAAACATCCTTCATTTGGGGATCATGGGGACGAAATAGGATCGACGGACGTCTAAAGGGGTTTTGCTTTGTCTCGGTGAGGTACCACCGATATCGGTCCATTAAAGCTAGTTGCAAATGACAACAAAGCTCCAATGGCGATGGCTGCGTAAGCAGCTTGAACTATTGAAAATTAAGTCCTTGGGCTTAGCAGCTTAAGGCGGGGCCTGCCGGAGCCTGGCAACAGAATCCGGCACCTTTCCCCAATTTCCGAAGGCACTTGGCATCAAAAGCCTGTACAAAAAAATATCGCTCCCTTGCCTTCCCCATCCTCTTAAGTTTAGGTTTCTCCATGGGGTTCGCGAACGCCCCGTGAGGCGTAAGCCCAAGCGTCGCATCCACTACTCGTTAGAGAGGATGCACCGTGCCTTCCCCAACCGAATTCACCGTTACGCAACTGAGGCGACCGATCCGAACTCGGGACTGTCCGCTCATTGTAGATATATCCATTGATCACGACCCACACCTGATCCCCGGAGCTTTTCGCCATCCACACACAGATGTGGACGGGCTCAAAGCCCTAATAAATGGCGGGGACCGCATCATCACCTGTCAGCAAGCGATCAAGCTATGCCAGAGACTTGTCGCGTGGGTGCGCGGCGACGGCATCGTCGCCCCGTACCTTCAGGGAGGAAACTATGCCTGGCGTGACGCGATCGATACAATTCGCATTCCTGCAAGTGCCATTCCCGCTTTCGTCGATAAGGCCACTCTATGGCTGACGCGACATCGCCCAAAGATCGACCGAATAGCCTGCCCTTGGCTCATTCGTCGATTTGTCGATCGCAAAACCCAGTTTCTCTTTGTCTCGGCCGTCGAAGTCATGGGAGGCGCCGAGCGTTATGGACCCACCCCATTTGATATCGAAGGCGTCGCATTCTCGCATCACGGGCAAGGCAGCACATTTGACGCGATGCTCGATAGGTTTCATCTTCATTTATCCGCCCTGGATCGGTTGGCGCGCATCGTACGCGCCACAGATACAAACCGTCACAACGACGCGCCGGAGGCCGCGGGGTTGCTCGCGCTGTCCGCCGGCCTTTCGCGTCAATACCAAGACGATCAACAGCAGAAAGAGGCTGGAATGGCGATCTATGACGCGCTTTGTCGCTGGGCACGTGACGGGCAAAACGAAGGTCATGCCTGGCCCCAGGAACGCCGCTGATGCAGCCAGACTACAGACAGCTGTTTCGCGTCTTCGGTCGAATCGGCATCTATTCTTTCGGAGGTCCCGCAGCGCAGATTGCGTTGATGCATCGCGAGTTGGTGGACGACAACCGCTGGCTCTCCGAAAAGGACTTTCTCGGCGCGCTGTCGTTTTGCATGCTTTTACCGGGACCTGAAGCAATGCAACTTGCAACCTACTCGGGCTGGCGACTGTGCGGTGTTCCAGGCGGATTGATCGCAGGTCTTTTGTTTATCCTTCCGGGCGCTGCAGTCATGTTCGCGCTTGCAACCATCTACGCGATATTCGGCAATGTGCCGTTGGTCGACGCGGCGTTTCTTGGCGTGCAGGCCACTGTCGTGGCCATCGTGCTGGAAGCTCTTTTCAAAGTCTCCAAACGCGCCCTGAAACAAGTTGACCACTGGATAATCGCAGGCCTCGCCTTCGTTGCAATCTTCGCCTTTCAGCTGCCGTTCCCTCTGATCTTGGCAATCGCGGCACTCTGGGGCTTCGTGACCGCGAAGCAGGCACAAGCCGCTGAAAGCCAATCGCATATTCCCTCCAAGACCGCAAAAACCATAGCGATCTGGCTGGCTCTCTGGGCGGTGCCTTTTATGATCCTTTTCGCCTTCGATGCTCAGTTCCTGACCGACGTCGCCCTGTTTTTCTCAAAACTGGCCATTGTAACATTTGGCGGGGCATATGCCGTTCTCGCCTATATGACGCAAACCGTTGTCTCGGAATTCGGCTGGATTTCGACCGATCAGATGATGGATGGCCTGGGCCTCGCCGAAACAACACCCGGCCCGCTTATCCTGGTCACTCAGTTCGTTGCCTTTCAAGCAGCGTATCAACAGTTTGGCCTTGGACAGGCGTTCATAGCAGGGGTCATCACGCTTTGGGTCACTTTCGTGCCGTGCTTTCTATGGATTTTTGCGGGCGCCCCTTTTGTAGGTCGTCTCACGGCAAACAAACGTCTCGCAGGCGCGCTATCTGCGATCACCGCATGCGTTGTCGGCGTGATTTTGAACCTGTCGCTTTGGTTCGCAGCACATGTGGTGTTTCAAACCATCGACACCGCACGTTTTGGGCCGATTTCCGTCATCGCCCCGGATCCGTCGTCCATTGATCTTGTCGCCGCAGCTATTGGGATCATCGGAGCGTTTATGCTTTTTGTGTTCCATGAAGGCCTTGGACGCACGTTGATTTCAGGCGCGCTCTTGGGCCTTTGTGCCGGTCTCGTTTTTTGACGGTATCAAATCGCGAACAACACCTTTTCATCGGGTCCGAATCTTTTATGCTGTCGTCAGAATGCAAGGAGACGGCATGACGCGCATCATCGATTACGGCAACCTGATGCACCGCGCGATGCGTGGGCTTATTCAGAACGTGCTAAATGATGTCTCCGAGCATGGCCTGCCTGGCCAGCACCACTTTTTCATTACCTTTGACACGATGCACCCGGACGTCGAGATAGCGGATTGGCTCAGTGATCGCTATCCCGACGAAATGACGGTTGTCATGCAGCACTGGTTCGACAATCTAGACGTCACCAACGAAGGCTTTTCGATCACGCTGAATTTCGGCGATTCGCCTGAGCCGCTCTACATCCCTTACGATGCGATCCGCACTTTCGTAGACCCTTCGGTCGAATTTGGCCTCAGATTCGAAGCGCAGGATGAGGACGACGACGCAAAAGAAAGCCCAGGGACAGAAACTGATCCCGATCCGGAAACAAAAGACGCCGAAGGGGCCGCCGAAATCGTCAGCCTCGACAGTTTCCGGAAATAGTCCGCCGTATTTTCGCCGCAATTTCTTCGGTCTGACGCCATGATTGGCAGCCAATCTCCGTGCATTAACCCCGGGGAGGCCTCTATGTTTTTTCGCGATCTCAAGCTCAAGCCAACAACAATCGAAGTCACCCTTGCAGAAGCCCGCCTTCCGGTTCGGATGGGCCACCGCGATGCATCTAAAGTCTTCGGCGAACCGCTCAATCGCCAACTTGCAGCGACTGCCATGGGAACCCTTACCAAAGTCCGCGTCCACGAGGCAGGCCCCGACGATATCTGCGGTGTGACGCTCTATTTGGGGCTGCGCAACGCTTCGCGCGAAGGTCTCGAAAGCGTGGCCAACATGCTCGACTATCTCCACGCGCCCTATGGCTCGTCCTTGCGACGCGCTGAAGGCGGTGATCCTGTCCTTTTTGGTGTGGCAGAAGGTCTGGAAATCTCGGTAGACAGCACTCTTGCGCCGGACGCTCAGGCCCGACGCGACCTTGCCATGACCTGCAGCGAGGCGATGAAAGGTCTCGCCATCAATCGCGGCTGGATCCGTCGTGCAGACAAAACGGTCTTCTATTTCTACGGTGAAAACGTGCGCTCTATGCAGGACCGTTTAAGCGAAGCATTTGAAACCCACGCGGTCCTCGCAACTGCGCGCGCCCGCCGTCTCGCCTGAAATCCTCTGCGTAACTTGGTCCCCTGCGATTGCGCATGTGGCCGCGCTTGCCTATAGCTTTCCGCGCAAGACGTGAGGAGAGCTTGAGCCATGACCACCACCCGAACCGAAACCGACAGCTTCGGCCCGCTTGAGGTCCCCACCGACAAATACTGGGGCGCCCAGACGCAACGCAGCCTGATCAACTTCCCTATCGGCTGGGAAAAACAGCCCGTCGCAATCGTGCGCGCCCTCGGCGTAGTCAAGCAAGCATGCGCCGAAGCGAACAAAGCTGCCGGCGTGCTGGACAGTGACAAAGCAGACGCCATCATCGCAGCCGCATCGGAAGTGGTAAACGGCAAACTGGACGACCACTTCCCTCTTGTTGTGTGGCAAACTGGTTCCGGTACTCAATCAAACATGAATGCAAACGAGGTCATCGCGAACCGTGCGATTGAAATGATGGGCGGCGTCATCGGCTCAAAAGACCCGGTGCACCCGAACGACCATTGCAATATGGGTCAGTCATCGAACGACACCTTCCCGACCGCCATGCATATCTCCACCGCCATGACCGCGCGCGATGTGACGCTTCCGGGCCTGAGACATCTCCACGCAGCCCTTGAGGCCAAGGTCAAAGAATTTGACGGCATCATCAAAATCGGCCGCACGCACACGATGGATGCAACGCCGATGACGCTCGCACAAGAGTTCTCGGGCTACACCCATCAGGTCGCGAAATCGATTGAACGCGTAGAGGCCTCGCTGGCTGACATCTACGAGTTGGCCCAAGGTGGCACGGCGGTTGGCACAGGCCTCAACACGCGTCCCGGTTGGGGCGAAGAGGTCGCGGCAAACATGGCGCGCATCACGGGCCTGCCCTTCGTGACAGCCCCCAACAAATTCGAAGCCCTTGCCGCGCATGACGCAATGGTTGCCATGTCGGGCGCGCTCAAAACCGCCGCCGCCAGTCTATTCAAGATCGCCAACGATATTCGGCTTCTCGGCTCGGGACCTCGTTGCGGCCTTTATGAGCTGCTTTTACCCGAAAATGAGCCTGGCTCTTCGATCATGCCCGGCAAGGTAAACCCAACCCAGTGCGAAGCGATGACCCAAGTCTGCGCCCATATCATCGGCAACGACGCTGCTGTCGGGTTTGCCGGAAGTCAGGGCCATTTCGAGTTGAACGTGTACAAACCCATGATGGCCTATAATGTCCTGCAATCTATGCAGCTTCTGGGCGATGCATCCAATGCTTTCACCGATAATTGCGTTGCAGGCATCCGCGCCAATGAGACGCGCATCGACCAGTTGATGCGCGAAAGCCTCATGCTTGTCACCGCACTTGCCCCCACAATTGGTTATGACAACGCGACCACCGTCGCGAAGACCGCGCACAAAAACGGGACGACCCTGAAACAGGAAGCCATTGCGCTTGGCTTTGTCGACGAGGCAACATTCGACAACGTTGTTCGTCCAGAAAAAATGATCGGACCAAAATCATGAACACTGCCAATCTAAACCGGGCGCGCAAAGAGAAACTGAAGAATGCCCGCAAGGCTGACGCCGATGGAAACGCCATGAAATATGGGCGCTCAAAGGCTGACAAGCTGGCCGAAGCGAAAAAGGCGGCGCTCGCAATGAAACGTCATGAGGCCAATAAAAAAGAGCCATGAACGTGCGGCCGATCAAACGATCTCTGACGCTGCGCGGGCACCGCACTTCGGTATCCCTTGAGGACGCGTTTTGGTCGGCGTTTCGCGACATTGCTTCGCAAAACGGCCGTCCGATCAACGATCTGGCGGCTGAGATTGATGAAGCGCGGGGCACAGATTGCGGGCTCGCTTCAGCCATTCGATTGTTTGTTCTCGATCACTATCGAACGTGCTAACGCGGACAAACCTCTAGAGTAGTTCCATCGCGCGAACGCACTGTAAGATGCGAAACCGGAACCGGAGTGGCGAGCGGCGCAAACCTAAACTGACGCAGTGCCGCCGTCAGCAACACCGCGGCTTCCGCCATTGCAAATCCCCCCCCGGACAGACCCAGGCACCGCTTGAAAACGGCAGATAGGCTTCGCGCGATGACTGTCGCCACGCATCTGTTTCCCATCGGTCTGCATCGAACGCGTCCAGGGTCGCCCAAAACCGATCACTCCTATGAAGATGCCAAGGGGAAATGACGGCCTGACTGCCCGCGCTGCACTGGGCGATTTCGGAAGGTTCTTTGGACGTTTCTTCAGCACAAGCTTTATGAGTTCAGGCTCGTTGATCATAAACGAACGGAGAAAAGGTGTGCGAAAGTCACCCATGCGCGTGGGGCACAACGTTCGGGCTGCACCGACAGTATCTCCTGGCGAAACAAACGCCAATCGCGCCGCAAAGAAACGCGATCCGCGCGTGCCGCCGACTTTGGCGGGATCATGTCAAGGTGGAGGTAAAGCACGAGGCGACCACATCGATCCGGCTTGGGGATGTGCGCCTCCCACGGAACCGCGCACCAAGCGTTTCAGGGCCTGCAGTGATCTTGAAATAATCAAAGTCACCTGGGCGATCGAATGCGAAGATATATTGAAAATGTAAGCGAAAGAACCGCCACTTTAAACTTGCCAACCACTCAGGCGACAGCGCCTCGCTGAAGGCCGCCGACAAAATCAAAGGCCATTGCTGACTGTTGCCCGGCGACACGCCCGAGACTGAAACCGGATCCGTGAGCGCAAAACAGCATCTATCGGACGGGTCCGACACATCGACCCAGGTGATTTCTTGCGCCGTTGCCAGAAGGCGCAAATCGCGGCGAATGCGTTTGGCTTCCGGAAGGAAGCTCGTCATCGGAATGACTTGCCCAAGCGTCAGCAAAGACAGCGCCGGGCCAGTCTCGGACAAACACTTTAAGCGCACGATATCGGCGACAATCGACACCGCCATTTGCGCGCCCGAACTGTGCCCAACGATCAAAACTTCATCAATATCTTCGCGTAGGGCTGCTTCAATCCGATGGCGGAACTCGTGCAGTCGCGCTTCGATCTCATCTGGATAAACACCGCGCTTGGAGGCCGAATAGGCATAGCCCTGCATAAGGTAATAGGCATAGGTTCTGTCGTCTTTCGATTTGAACCACCGAAGGACACCAAGCGTCAGCGGTAGGAACAGCGCCCAAAAGACGCCGGCACCGACAAGCGTCCAGAGCCACCCACTGACGCCCTGCTGTTGACCCAGATACGACCCCAGTGCGGCTCCGACTTCATAGGTCGCCCAGACCGCGCCACTGGCCAGAAGACTTGCGCCTAAGAGAGCCACCGACAATTGCGCCAATAGAATAACCACCGGGTATAGCGCAGCAATAACCGGGCCCTTCGCCAGCCAGCCAAGCCTGCGAAACGTGCCGGTCGTCAGATAGAGCCAGCATGTCCGTAACAACGCCAGATAGGTCCCCGTAATGCCGGCGCTCATCGAACCGCGCAGAAGGTCGTGCCAGACAAGAACATCCACCTTGCTGACCGTGCTGACCCCATCGATCTTTGCGCGCACACGCCAGCCCGTCTCGCGGGCTTCGCATTTCTGGTCAATCTCATACCCTGAGACCTCAGCCTGCTTGCGACCCTCGCTACGGTATAGCTCGCGGTAGCGCCGCGGCGGATTGGGGTCATAGCCAGGGATGTAAAATACCCGGCGGCGGGACACCTGTGATTTTCGACGCGGCAGCATGGTCAAGAGACTACCCCATGCACTCAGACGGGAGAAACCATTCGGTAGAACGCAGTGCAAAAAAACAAGCCCCGGTCAAGCTCCCGGAAACAATTGCTCGGTTCTCAACCGAATGTCTGCAAAACAGGGAATTGCTCGTTCAGCCACCAGGCGAAATCAGTAAAGCTTCCCGTGAGCATCAACAGCCCCACAGTCCACAATAACAGCCCCATGATCCGCTCGATCCGCTCCATATGTTGGCGCATCCAAGCCATCAGACCGGTCATCCGAGGGAAAAAGGCCGCGACCAGCAGGAACGGTATTCCAAGCCCGGCCGCATAGGCCGCAAGCAATGTCGTGCCGCGCACCACATCCGCCTCGGACGCTGCAATGGACAGAATCGCCCCAAGAATGGGCCCGATGCACGGAGTCCAGCCAAACGCGAAAGCAAGGCCAAGCACATAAGCGCCAAAGGCCGAGCCACCCCGATCACCCGCGTCCACCCGCATTTCTCTGTCCATGAAAGCGATCCGGTAAATCCCAAGAAAATGCGCGCCAAAAATCATGATCACAAGCCCGGCTGCAAGAACGAACCAATCCTGATTTGTCAGGAAAAAACGCCCGAATACCGACGCCGTGAACCCAAGGATCATGAAGACCGTCGAAAGACCCATGACAAAGAAAACAGCAGACACCATCGTGCGCCGCCGCGCAGCTTTTTCGCCACCCTGCATTTCGGTGACCGATATCCCGCCCATATAGGCCAGATAGGGCGGCACTATCGGCAGGACGCATGGGCTCAGGAAGGACAAAACTCCCGCCATCAGCGAAATCGTCATCGCCGGCAAAAGCGAGGCGTCAAAGAGGTCAAAACCGAACATTTACGTTCCCTTCACTTGACGACACCTATGCGGTCTTTAAGTCGGCGTCACGACACAAGCGCTCAAATCTAAGTGGACAAACTGTAACATCCCGCTTAGCGATCGTGCCATGGCAACTGATGACACCCTTGATGCGACCGGGCTTTTATGTCCCCTGCCCGTTTTGAAGGCGGCCAAGCGGCTGCGCGAGATGGCATCGGGACAAGTTTTGGAAATGCGCGCGGATGATCCGGCAGCCATTGTCGACGTCCCACATTTTTGCGCCGAACAAGGTCATGAAATGCTGAACGCCACCGATGACGGTGGCGTTCAGGTCTATCTTATCAAGCGTAAATAAGCCGCTACGACCGACCCGCTGACCACCATCCACGCTTGCGTGGCTTGGCAGGCGTTTCTTCAGGCGCCGGTACGTCCGCGACCATCACTGGCTCGGGCTGTGGTTCGGGCTCTGGAGTTGGTCCTGGTGTCGCAACTGCCGCTGGTGCCTCTGGCATTAGCGGCTCAGCCGCCATCACTTCTGGCGCTGCTGCGGCCTCGACCGGCGCTTCGTTAACTGCCTCTTCGACTTTTTTCTTGCGTGGCGCACGTTTGCGCTTGGGCTTTGGAGCTTCCTTCTCAGCCACAGCCTCGGCTACTTCTGGGGCGTTTTCAACCACATCAGGAACTGCTTCCACGCTTTCCGTAGGGGCCGCATCATCGTTAGCTTGCTCTTCGACTGGCGCTTCTGTCTTGCGTCGTGACCGTGACCGACGTGGCTTTTTCGGGGTCTCGGCCTCGGCGTCAGCCACCAGTGCTTCAGCAAGTTCCGACGGCGCGTCGCCCGCGGTTTCGCTAGCCGTCTCGCTGACAGCCTCGCTAGCTTCTGGCGCGCCGTTCTCGGTATTTTGTGCCTCATCATCCTCGCGACCGCCTCCGCCACCGCGACGACGACGACGACGACGGCGGCGCTTTTTCGGCCGATCTTCGTTATCTTCCTCGGACCGTGGTGCCGCGTCGACCACATCTGTTTCTTCCACTGTCTCGGCCGCCTCCGAAGCCAGATCTTCCTCGATCTCGGCCATCAAAGCCGGATCAACCGACACAACCGGTGCAGAAGTATCAATCACCCGAGTCGCCGTCTTGAATTTCTCGATGGTGAAGTCAGGCGAAATCAGGAACGGATCGGCTTCCAACCGTACCGCCATGCCGTAACGCGCTTCGATTTGCGCAATATGCTCGCGTTTGTTGTTCATCAGGAAATTGATAATCGAAACCGGCGCCTTGACCAAAGCCTCGCGCGACCGTTTGCGCACGCCTTCTTCTTCAAGCTGACGCAAAATATTCAGGCCAAGACTGTCGTCCGACCGGATCAGACCGGTGCCATGACATGCCCGACACGGCTGGGTCGAGGCTTCAAGCATGCCCGGACGCAAACGCTGGCGCGACATCTCGAGAAGGCCAAAGCCCGAAATGCGACCGACCTGAATGCGGGCGCGATCTGTCTTAAGCCTATCCTTGAAACGCTTTTCGACGGATGCGTTGTTGCGGCGCTCTTCCATGTCGATGAAGTCGATCACAATCAGACCGGCAAGGTCGCGCAGACGCAACTGACGCGCCACTTCTTCGGCCGCCTCAAGGTTGGTTTTCAGCGCAGTGTCTTCGATTGAATTCTCTTTGGTCGCTTTGCCCGAGTTTACATCGATGGCCACCAAAGCTTCGGTCACATCGATCACGATATAACCGCCCGACCTTAGTTGCACAGTCGGGTTGAACATGCCCGAAAGGTAGCTTTCCACCTGAAAGCGCGCAAACAGCGGCATTCCATCGGTGTAAAGCTTCACGTTTTTTGCGTGGCTCGGCATGATCATCTTCATAAAGTCTTTGGCTGTGCGGTAGCCAAACTCGCCCTCGACCAGAACCTCGTCAATCTCGCGGCTGTACAAATCACGGATCGACCGCTTGATCAGATTGCCTTCTTCGTAAATCTGAGCAGGCGCGATCGACTTCAGCGTCAATTCGCGAATTTGCTCCCACATACGCTGAAGATATTCGTAGTCCCGCTTGATTTCGGTCTTGGTTCGCTTGGACCCTGCCGTTCGGATGATCAGGCCGGCGCCCTTGGGCACGTCGATCTCAGCCGCGATTTCCTTCAGCTTCTTGCGGTCCGCGACTTGGGTGATCTTGCGAGAGATGCCGCCACCGCGCGCCGTGTTCGGCATAAGCACACAATAGCGCCCGGCAAGGCTCAGGTAAGTTGTAAGGGCCGCGCCTTTGTTGCCGCGCTCTTCTTTAACGACCTGGACCAGAAGTATCTGACGGACTTTGATAACTTCTTGAATTTTGTAACGCCGCGGACGCGATCTTCGAGGTGGGCGAATGTCTTCCTGGGTGTCGTCATCAGCAACAGATTCGATCGTTTCGTCGGTTTCTGCCGCGTTATCCATCGCCGAATAGGGCGTGTCGTCGTCGCCTTGATCATCGACGATCGGTGCCGCGTCATCCGCCTCACCATCAAGATCGACTACATCCATACCAGAAATAGCCTTGGGTGCATCATCGCTCACAGCCGGCGCGTCTCCGACACCTTCGGTCAAAGCGGGGGCCTCGGCATCGGTAATTTCGTCAGCGACTTCCGCGGTAATGGTTTCGTCGTTATTCTCGACCTCGGCGGCCTTTGAGCGGGATCGCCCACCGCGCGAGCGGCGTTTTCTTGGCTTTTCTTCCTCGGCCGCTTCGGCTTCAGCAAAGGCCATCTCTTCGGCCAGAAGCGCTTCGCGATCCGCGACCGGGATCTGGTAATAGTCAGGGTGAATTTCCGAGAACGCGAGGAAACCGTGGCGATTGCCGCCATAGTCCACAAACGCGGCCTGAAGCGAAGGCTCGACCCGCGTTATCTTTGCGAGGTAAATATTCCCGGCAAGCTGCCGTTTGTTTTCGGACTCAAAATCAAATTCCTCGACCTTGTTTCCGTCGACCACCACAACACGGGTCTCTTCCGCGTGGGTGGCATCGATAAGCATTTTCTTTGACATGTTGACTTTCCGCGCACGCGCACAGCCCCCCGCCTGAGAAGGGAGGAGCTGATTGCAATACGACTGTTGATGGCGACTGGACGCGGCGTAGACAATGGGGCCCGACCTTTCCGGGTCGGGGACATGCTCTTTAATGCCCTCGCACGCGTCATCGCGTTTCTTCTCCGGCGCCTTATAATGGCGCCCGTTATGAGCCCGGCGCTGCAAAATCGCGTCTCGGGCAATTCGGTTTTGCGGCCCTAAGGCCGAGTTGCCAGGCCAGACTGCTCAAAACACTCGAGCTAAACGTCTGGAACAGCGAAAATTTTTTAACAACACTTTGGGGCGCATGGCCCGATCTTGTTGCACACTCAACATAAAGGGGGTTGGGGATAAAATACAATCCCGAAGTTCGACGATTTCACGCTGGCGCTGCACCAGTGTCGCGCTTTTTGCAAATACTTTGGAGAACTTGCATCGGGCGGGGGCAAAAGCCCCCTGCCCGGCGGCGCCGCCCAAGCGGCTTTCTTAAAGATACTCTGAACGCTGAAGCCCGTATTTCGCCATTTTCTCGTTCAATGTCCGACGCGGCAGGCAAAGTTCGTCCATGACATTCACAATCGCGCCCCGGTGACGACGCATGGTGTTGTCGATCAGCATCCGCTCAAAGGCTTCCACGTATTCCTTCAGTGGTTTGCCTTCTGTGGTCACATTCATGTCGGTCTCGTCGCTGTCGGCCATCAACAACGACGCAATCGTGCCCGAACCGCGCCGCGACTGCAAAACCGCGCGTTCGGCGATGTTCAAAAGCTGGCGAATGTTTCCGGGCCACGGCGCTTGCAGAAGTTGCGCCGCCTCTTGCGCACTGACCTCCGGCGCGTCGCAGCCATATTCTTCCGCGAACTGCTCTGAAAAGCGTTGGAACAACAACAACATATCTTCGCCGCGCTGACGCAGGGGCGGCAGCGTGATCTTCATCGCGGCGAGGCGGTAATAGAGATCGGGACGCAGCGCGTCCTCGCAGGTGCGTCCGGCCTCCTGAAGGTTACTGATTGCAACGATCCGCGTTTCCGCTGGCGTGCCTTGCTCATTCATCCATGTAAGAAGACGCGCTTGAAGCTTCTCGGGAAGCGTCTCGATATCTTCCAGAACAAGCGTGCCACCACGCGCCTCTTCCAGCAAGGGCAGCCGTTCGTCGGTATCGTTCGGTCCAAAAAGCCGCGCGGCAAGGGCGTCTTCCTCGTGCGCCGCGCAGGAAAACAGCACGAATTTCCGGCCCGCCTTTGCGCCCACGGCATGAAGTGCATGCGCCACCAGGGTTTTGCCGGTGCCGGTCTCGCCGTCGATAAGGACATGGCCATCCGCTTGCCCCAGATCGAGAATATCCTCGCGCAAACGCTCCATCACCGGAGACGCCCCGACGAGCTTTTTGATGATACCAGACCCATCCGACAACTCGCGGCGCAATGCCCTGTTATCAAGCGTCAGCCGGCGCGCGTTGGTCGCCTTCTTGGCCAGTTCGGTCATCTTGTCGGGGTTGAACGGCTTTTCAAGGAAATCAAACGCGCCAACACGCATCGCCTCGACCGCCATCGGCACATCGCCGTGCCCAGTAATCATGATGACCGGCAGCGCGGAATCCACGCCCATCAGACGTTTCAAGAAGGCCATGCCGTCCATGCCCGGCATCTTGATATCGCTGACCACAACGCCCGGGTACTCGGAGCCAAGGCTCTTCAGTGCGTCTTCCGCACTGGGGAAAGTTTCGGTGTCGAACCCCGACAACGCCAGCCATTGGCTGATCGACTGCCGCATGTCCTGTTCATCGTCGACAATCGCGATTTTCATGGCCTTTGCCATCAATGCGTCCTCACGTTTATTCTGCAGCCTTACCAGCTGCCATATCGGCAAGCGGTAGACTGATTTCAAACAGTGCGCCCCCGCTTTGGCCGTTTTTCGCCGTCATCCGGCCTCCAAGGTCGTTGACTATCCCCGATGAAATAGCAAGCCCCAGCCCCACCCCGTCGCCTGGGGCCTTGGTTGTGTAAAACGGCTCGAACAGGCTTTCGAGGTCATCAATTCCGACGCCGTTGTCACGCACGGTGATCAGCACTTCGTCGGAAACAGACAGAAGCAAAATAACCTCGGGATCGGTCACGCCTTTGGTGGCGTCCAGCGCATTGCGCAATAGGTTTATCAGCACCTGCTCCAGACGAATACGGTCGGCATCGACATAGACCGGGTCGCGTGGCAAAGACGAGGTGATCGCCATTTTACGCTGCCGCAGCTGCGGCTCCATCATCGAGAGCGCACTGGATACAGAATCCCTTACATCAATGGTTTCAAAGGCATCGCCGCCCTTGCGCGCGTAGGATTTCAACTGCCGCGTAATCGACCCCATACGCTCGATCAAATCATCAATCCGCTGGAACGAGGACAAGGCCTCATCCGGGCGGCGGCGCTGCAACAATAACTTGGCCCCGGCGAGGTAGGTTTTCATCGCCGCAAGGGGCTGGTTCAACTCGTGGCTCACGGCCGCAGACATCTCGCCAAGAATCGCCAGTTTCGATGATTGCTGAATGGTTTGCTCGGCCACTTCAAGGTTGCGTTCGGCCTTTTCGCGCTCAGCGATTTCTCGCTGCAGCGCGGCGTTCAACTGGCGAAGCTCCGCCGACTCGCGCTGAAAGATCACCAGCCGCGATGTGGCTTTGCGGCTGGCAAAGTAAAATCCCACCGCAAGGATGATCGCAAACATCATAATCTCAAGCGCAATGAACGCATTTACCCGCTCGCGCACGCCCGCATAGGTGGTGAAGCTGGCCATCCGCCAACCTTGAAAGCCGACCCGCGCCTCTTGTCGCATAACCGGCTGGCCCTCGACATATGCATCAATCGAAAGCACGGACCAATCAGACGTGGCGCGCACCGCCCGCTGGATAGCGGTGGGAGCCGAGCGCAATTCAAGCGCTTCAGTTTCGCTCAGACCGCGCCAACGCCCCTCGGTCGAAAGCAGTATCTGACCCTCGCTGTCAGTCACAACAACGGCGTCCGTGAACCCGGCCCAAGCGGTTTCAAACTGTTGCAGGTTCAATTCGACGACTATGACGCCAATGGTCTCGCCAAGATTTTCAAGTTTGCGCGAATAGGAAAACAACCGCGTGCCGTTGTCCGTGACGTTCGTGGTGAAAACCGTCTCATCAGAACGCAGAGCCTCTACAAAATAGGGCTCCGAGCGATGTTGCGAACCAAGCTTCTGGCGATCCGTGACCGCAACCGCACGCCCGCCTCCGTCGATCAGGATCAGGCCTGCAGCGTCGATTTCATCGCGATAGGAGATAAGGCGCTGGGAAGACTGTGAAAAATCGTTGGAATTCAGGGCTCCTACCAAAGATGGGTCACGCGCCAAAAGTTGCGGCACGATCTGGTTACGTTGCAATTCGCTGAGAATATTGCCCGAATAAAGTGCGAGCCGGACTTCAGCGCGGCTGCGGGTACTTTCAGTGAAGCGTTCGGTCAAAAGCTGGTTGGTGACCCACACAACAGCAACGGCGGCTGAGATGACGAAAATCATCATCGCCCGTACCGGCCAGGAAGAACCGGCAAATTTTGTCGCGCGTTTACGCCGAGCGTCGCTCATGGGGGGAATCTAAGGCGTCGGGCCTCTCCGCTCAAGCCGTGACAGCCGCAATTGCCAATGAACGGAACAAATCCGCACCATCTGCACCGCCCAGGGCGGGATCTGCAGCCCTCTCCGGATGCGGCATAAGCCCCAGAACGCGGCGGTTTTCTGACAGGATTCCTGCTATATTATCGGCCGATCCGTTGACATTGCCGCCGTAGCGAAACGCGACCCTATCTTCTCCAGTCAAGGCGGCAAGCGTGTCCGGTCCAGCAATGTAGTTGCCGTCATGATGCGCCACGGGATAAGTCACCGATTGCCCCTTGGTATAGCCGCTCGTGAAGTCGCTGACGGTGGTCTCGACGGTCAGATCGACAGGCTTGCAGATGAATTTCAGCCCGGCATTGCGGATCAATGCACCCGGTAGGAGGCCGGTTTCAACCAACACCTGAAAGCCATTGCAAATCCCAAGCGCGTATCCCCCACGTTCGACGTGGGATTTCAATGCACCGACAATAGGGGAGCGTGCGGCGATCGCTCCGCACCGCAGGTAGTCGCCAAACGAGAAACCGCCCGGAATACCGACGATATCAACATCATCCGGCAGCGTCGTGTCTTTGTGCCAGACCCTCTCAACACAGCACCCTGCGTTGCGAACCGCGACGGCCAGATCGCGATCACAGTTGGACCCCGGAAAGACAAGAACAGCGGCTTTCATATCGCACCCCTTAGGTCAGAAAATCGGTAATCACGGCCACGCCGGGCGGCATCGGCCCGTTGAAGGCAGCAAGCTCGCGACCCGTCTGCGAAAGGCTGACCTCGCGCGCAATGATCGGCGACAGGTCCACCGCGCCGCTTTCAATCAGCGACAGAAGCGATGCGTATTTCCAAGCAGGCATGCCGCGCGTGCCGTAGACCGCGAGGTTGCCCATGTAGACTGCGTTAAGGTTGATCGGCTGCACCGCATGGTGTCCAACTGGCATTCCAACCTGCACATGCCGCCCGAGGGGGCGCAAGCAGGCCAGCGATGCGGCGACGGTTGCCGGAAACCCCAGAGCTTCAACCGATACATGAGCGCCGCCGTCGGTCAGATCGCGAATGCGCGCAGCACTTTCGCCGTCGCTGGCGTCCACGCCATGTTCCGCACCAAGCGCTTTCGCGTGGATCAGTTTCTCGGGCACGATATCGGTGACAATCACGCGCGCGCCGATCGCTTTGCCCAAAAGCATTGCCGCAAGTCCGACGCCGCCGGTGCCATGCACGGCCAGCCATTCGCCGGGCTGTAATGCCGCGCGGTCGGTCAAAGCGTGCCATGCCGTCGTGACACGACATCCAAGAGCCGCCGCCAGTGCAGGCGACATGCCCTCGGGCAAGCGTGCAAGATTATGGTCGCGCGGCACGGCCACGTATTCGGCAAACGCGCCCGGCTCGACAAAGCCCGGAAGGCGCTGATCGACGCAGGTATTTGACGCGCCAGAGCGGCAATTCAGGCAGGTTCCGCAGGCAAGAATGAAGGGCGCGATCAAACGGTCCCCTACCGCGTAGGTCGCCTGAAAACCGGCCTCGACAACTTCACCGCAGTATTCGTGACCACCGATTTGTCCCGGCTTCACGCGGGGATGTTCGCCCACCCAGCCGTGCCAATCGGACCGGCATATGCCGCAGGACAAGACTTTCAGGACAACGCCGTCGGCCGGGCAATCGGGCACGGCCACGTCTTCGATCGACAAATCCTCGTTGTATGCTCTAAGGATCGCCGCGCGCATCAGAGAATCTCGACCTCGTAGCTTTCGATCACGGTGTTGGCGAGAAGTGTTTCGCACATTTTACCAACCTCAGCTTCCGCGGAGGCCGCGTCGCTAGACGCAAGATCAATTTCGATCACCTTGCCCTGCCGCACACCGTGGACGCCATCAAAGCCCAGAGTGCCAAGCGCATGGCGGATAGCTTCGCCTTGCGGATCCAACACGCCATTCTTCAGCATAATGTGGACACGTGCCTTCATCTCGACCCCCAAGAAGCGCAAAAATTAATCTGACTGTTCTATTGCGGATTCGCAACGAATTGTCCAACGCCGAGGCGTTAGAACTTCACAAAGACCTGCAAAATGTGGGGCGCCCTGAATGGGCGACGCACTTAGTTGATCAATGTTGGCTTTGTGGTGTGGGTCACGTTCGTCGGCAACACACCAAGACGGCGCGCCACTTCGGTGTAAGCATCCGCAAGATCACCGAGATCCCGACGGAATACGTCCTTATCAAGCTTCCGACCCGTTTCCATATCCCACAGACGACAGCTATCTGGGCTGATTTCATCGGCAATAATCAAACGTTGGAAGTCACCTTCCCAAACCCGGCCAATCTCGATCTTGAAATCCACCAGCTTGATCCCGACCGCGAACATGCAGCCAGACATGAAGTCGTTCACCCGCAACGCCAGCGCGATCATATCATCCAGGTCCTGCTGACCTGCCCATCCGAAGGCTAGAATATGCTCTTCCGACACAAGCGGATCGCCCAGGGCGTCGTCTTTCAGGCAAAACTCGATGATGGGACGGGGCAGTTGCGTGCCTTCTTCCAAACCAAGCCGCTGAGACATCGTCCCTGCCGCGTAGTTGCGCACGATAATTTCAAGCGGGATAATCTCGACCGAGCGGATCAACTGCTCGCGCATATTGAGGCGCTTAATGAAGTGAGTCGGCACACCGATCTGCGTCAGGCCCTTCATGAAGAACTCGGACAGGCGGTTGTTCAGCACACCTTTACCGTCGATGACGTCTTTCTTTTGCGCATTGAACGCCGTCGCATCGTCCTTGAAATACTGGACTAAAGTCCCCGGCTCGGGGCCTTCATAGAGGATCTTGGCCTTGCCTTCATAGACCTTCTTGCGACGTGCCATGTCTGAATTCCCAAACTCGTGTATCGCGGGGCAATTGCCCCGCTCTTTCGCGTCGCTATAGGGCAGATGCGACCTTGCGGCAAGCGCGGCACCTCTTGTCGCGGCCCTCGTCCACAGGCATATCATGAACAGCAACTTTTAATCCGACACGGAGAGTTATCCTATGAGCACTTTCAACGATCGCGAGAACGCTTTCGAAAATAAATATGCCCATGACGCCGAGATGCAGTTCAAAGCCGAAGCGCGCCGCAACAAGCTGTTGGGGCTTTGGGCGGCTGAGCTGATGGGCAAAGCAGACGATGCGGCTGCGGATTACGCCAAAGAAGTGATCAAAGCCGATTTCGAGGAAGCCGGCGACGAAGACGTCTATCGCAAGGTGTCTGGCGATCTTGGCGATCTGGCGACCGAGGCCGAGATACGCGCAAAGATGACTGAAATGATGGGCGTCGCAAAAGCCCAGTTGATGGAAGACAAATAGCGTCCAAGTTCGGCCTCATTCTGCTATGCAAACCGCGCAATGCTGCTCTGCAGCATTTACGCTTGTTTAGCGCTAACTTTGTGCCAGTTATGCAGTGTGAGCCTAACCCTGTCATAAAGGAGATCAAACATGACTTCGCTTTTTGGAACCCTGTGTGACCGCGCTGAAAAGCGCGCACGTTACTCCAAAACAGTGTCGGCGCTGCAGTCGACCACATTGAATACACGTCTCGATCTGGACATCTATCAAGGTGATATCCCACGGATCGCGCGACGGGCCGTCTATGGCTGATAATGCGCAAAAGCGTAACTTATCTAATTTAATGGGCAGGCTTCGGCCTGCCCTTTTCTTTTAAAACAGAGCTTTAACCTATGCAGCTCACGCAAGGCCGATATTAAAACTCGTCCGTTGTTTCCGCCATGGCTTCGACCCATATACATTTCAACGGAAAACAAATCACATTTGGAAATTGAAAATGAACATGCTTCTCAACACCATCAACAAACGACGCCTCTACAACCGCACGGTTCGTGAAATAAGCAGCCTTCCGGTTGATGTGGCGCTCGATCTTGGCATCTACAAAGGCGACGCTCACGCGCTGGCTGCGCGCGCAGTTTATGGCGAATAAACGCGACCTAGCGCTTGTTTTGCTGCACTCGCGAAACAAGCGCGTCGCGGACCGAGGGCGTCACAAAATTTGACACGTCCCCGTCCAGCCGAGCGATTTCTTTGACCAATTTGGACGCGATAGCCTGGTGTTTGGCTTCGGCCATGAGGAAGACAGTTTCGATACTGGAATCAAGTACGCGGTTCATACCGACCATCTGAAATTCATACTCGAAGTCCGCAACCGCGCGCAGACCTCGGATGATCACACCGGCCCCGACGTCGCTGGCGCAATCGATCAACAGGTTCTCGAAAGGATGCGCGAATATCTCGATGCCGCTCTCTTCTGCGATGGATTTGCACTCGGCCTCGATCATTGCGACCCGCTCATCAAGCGAGAACATCGGGCCCTTATCGCGGTTGATGGCAACACCTATGACAAGGCGATCCACCAGATGCGTCGCCCGACGGATTATGTCGAGATGCCCTAGGGTGACCGGATCAAAGGTTCCGGGATAAAGTCCGATCCGCATGTGTATTTCCGCGCCTCTTCAGGATTTGTCTATCGCACTGAGTGGCATGAAAATATCACCAGATCAATAAGTTGCAGATCAGAATCCCTTGATCATACCCTCAAGCGCGTCTTTTTCCATGGCCAGTTCGGACAGTCGCGCTTTGACCACATCGCCGATTGAGATCAGCCCTACCATGCGTTCTCCGTCCAAAACTGGCATGTGGCGAAAACGGCCGTCGCTCATTTTCTGAAGGACCTGATCGGTGGTCTCGTTTCCGATGGCGCTGACCAGCTCGCGGGTCATCATGTCGTCAACCGTTTCCGACAGGCAGCTTGGACCACGACGGCCAAGTTCGCGGACAATGTCACGTTCCGAGATAATGCCTTCGGCTCTTTCACCATCCGAAGAAACCACAATTGCGCCGATCCTCTTCTCGGAGAGTAATCGCGCGGTGTCCTGAATTGTGGTGTTGGACGGGATAGTAACAACGTCACCTCCGCCTTTCATTGCAAGTATTTGGCTTACCAGCATTTTTTCCTCCCGGGCTTCACACCGCTTTGAGCAGCGTCACACCGGCGCTGCCCCCTGTCAAGTCTGGCGCGCATCCGAAACAGGGACCTTCCCTGCAAAAGTCCGGAATTTTTCAGGATCATGTGTGCTTTCCCTCTGTTTCGCCTGCGCTGAGGAGTTTAGGTTGCCTCAAAATCAAAAGGGGAGAAGTTTCTTGCAAGAGCTTACACATTTTATCGACGGCGCACATGTTGCGGGCGGCTCGGGTCGGTTTGCGGACGTCTTTAACCCCGCGACAGGTGAAGTTCAGGCGAAGGTGCCTTTGGCTTCTACCGCCGAAGTTGACGCGGCTATCGCACGGGCGGCAGTGGCTCAAGTTGCCTGGGGAGCGACGAACCCTCAGCGGCGCGCTCGGGTGATGATGGAATTTGTACGGCTCATAAACCGCGACATGGAAAAACTGGCCGAAGCACTAAGCCGCGAGCATGGCAAGACTATTCCCGATGCGAAGGGCGATGTGCAGCGCGGACTTGAAGTGATCGAGTTCTGCATTGGTGCACCACACCTTCTTAAGGGGGAGTTTACCGACAGCGCGGGTCCTGGCATCGATATGTATTCGATGAAGCAGGCTTTGGGTGTTGTCGCAGGGATTACGCCGTTTAACTTCCCGGCAATGATCCCGCTTTGGAAAATGGGCCCGGCGCTTTCCTGCGGGAATGCCTTCATCCTAAAGCCATCCGAACGTGATCCTTCGGTATGTTTGATGCTGGCGGAATTGCTGACAGAAGCCGGGCTCCCCGATGGCGTGTTGCAGGTCATCAACGGCGACAAAGAAGCGGTCGATGCGATCCTAGACAACGAGACGGTTCAGGCCGTTGGCTTTGTCGGCTCCACCCCGATTGCGCAATACATCTATGCCAAAGGCTGCGCAAACGGCAAACGGGTACAGTGTTTTGGCGGTGCGAAGAACCACATGATCATCATGCCAGACGCGGACATGGATCAGGCAGCGGATGCTTTGGTTGGCGCCGGGTACGGCGCTGCGGGCGAACGCTGCATGGCAATCTCGGTAGCCGTGCCAGTGGGCGACGAAACAGCGGATCGTTTGATCGAAAAACTGGTTCCACGTATCGAAAAGCTGAAGGTTGGCCCTTATACGGCAGGCAATGACGTGGACTACGGGCCGGTTGTGACAGCCGCCGCGAAGGCGAATATTCAGCGACTGGTCGAAACCGGAATTGATCAGGGTGCCGAACTGGTGGTCGATGGCCGCAACTTCAAACTGCAGGGGTATGAGGACGGATTTTTTGTTGGTCCTCATTTGTTTGACCGGGTCACGAAGGACATGGATATCTACAAGAAAGAGATATTTGGCCCCGTGCTGTCTACGGTGCGCGCGCAGTCTTACGAAGAGGCGATCGGCCTTGCGATGGACCACGAGTATGGAAACGGCACTGCGATCTATACCCGCGATGGCGACACCGCACGCGACTTTGCGAGCCGGATCAATATCGGCATGGTCGGTATTAATGTGCCGATCCCTGTGCCTTTGGCCTATCACTCGTTTGGGGGCTGGAAGAAGTCGGGCTTTGGCGATCTGAACCAGCACGGCACTGATGCGTTCAAATTCTATACCCGCACAAAAACGGTGACGGCGCGCTGGCCTTCCGGGATCAAGGAGGGCGGCGAGTTCAACTTTAAACAGATGGACTAAAGCGCGGCGTTTTTTGAAGGCTCATGAAAGCGGGCCTGTCGGGTCCGCTTTTTTTGTTCGTAGAGCTTTGCGGTGACGTGCAGTCCGAAATCCAGGCTGTCGGCAGGGCATCGCTCTACCCTTTCGATTTTGAAATATTATTCGCATGTCCGAATGTCGGTATGACGTCGGCATAGCGTCGATATTGCGTTCGTGCAGACGTTCGCCACTGCTACGTTTTGTTT
>NZ_JBVCWP010000026.1:0-25907 GCF_057460485.1 Boseongicola sp. | reverse complement strand
CGTGATCACGCCGCCGCCCGCCGTCACAGGCTCAAGACACAGCGCGCCGACGGTGTCCGGCCCCTCGCGCAAAATGACCTCTTCGATCGCGTTTGCAGCCCGAATTCCATAGTCGGCCACGTCGCCGAATTGGCTGCGATACTCAAGACAATGCGGGACCTTCACAAACCCCGGCGCAAAAGGTCCGTATTGCGCATTTCGCTCGTTCTGACCGCCCGCCGACATCGTCGCCAGTGTTGAGCCGTGATAGTCGCGGTCCCGATATAGAATTTTGTATTTCTTGCCATCATAAAGCTTGTGCGAGATCTGACGCACCAACTTGAAGACTTTCTCATTCGCCTCAGATCCCGAGTTCACATAGTAGACGCGGCTCATACCCGGCATCTTGGAAATCAGCTTTTCTGCAAAAATCGATCCTGGGATCGACCCTGCCGAATTGGCAAAGTAGTTCATCTTCACCAACTGATCGCGCACAGCATTGGCGATACGCTCGCGGCCGTAGCCCACGTTCACAGTCCAGACGCCGCCCGACACACCATCAAGGTGTTCCTTGCCGTTTTGGTCCCAGACCCGCATCCCCTTACCTTCGACGATGATCCGCGGATCATTGGACTCAAGAGATTTATGCTGCATCAAATGATGCCAAAGATGCGCCCGGTCGGCCTCCACAACTTGGGTGAGGTCATTTTTGGTTATCTGCGTATTCACGGCGTTTCCCTCGCTTTAAATCGCATCCGAATGCGGCTTGACGGTTTGTTTTGCTTCATTCCAAAAATACACGTTAGGGCCAGTCGCTGTTCGGGTATAGAGCCAGTACAAGACTTTTGAAGAGAGCCTTCAGACCAGACTGAACGCAAAACTGGCCTTAAGCGCAACAAGATTACTGGACCTATGGGCTTCCATTTCTATCCGTCTATAGTGTCCCCCGGTGAATGAAATCGGGTCAAAAAACAAAAAACCCGGGAACCTCAGGGAAGAATAGTATGAAAACGAAAATCACTCTCGGCTGCACCGCAGCTGTCATGGCGATGATGGCCTCGGTCAACGTAGCCAAAGCCGCAGACGAGATCACAGTTGCGTATTTCCTCGAATGGCCAATGCCGTTTCAGTACGCCAAAGTGACTGGCGCTTACGATGAAGCAATGGGCATCAAGGTCAACTGGGTCAGCTTTGACACCGGCACAGCAATGTCCGCTGCAATGGCATCCGGCGACGTGCAAATATCCGTCAGCCAAGGTGTACCACCTTTTGTGGTTGCAGCCTCTGCGGGTCAGGACATCCAGATCGTCGACATCGCCGTGTCCTACTCGGACAACGACAACTGCGTCGTACGCACTGATCTTGAAATCGACAAGATGAGCGCAGGCGAACTAGCCGGCAAAAAAGTTGCTGTACCACTTGGCACCGCCGCACATTTCGGTTTCCTGAGCCAGATGGCCCACTTCGGCGTTGATGTTGCATCGCTGGAAGTTGTTGACATGGCGCCTGCGGAAGGAGCTGCTGCTCTTGCTCAAGGGGCGATCGACATGGCCTGTGGTTGGGGTGGCGCGCTGCGTCGCATGAAGGAAAGCGGTAACGTTCTCCTGACGGGAGCCGAAAAAGAAGAAATCGGCATTTTGGTGTTTGACGCCACGACTGCACCAGCGAACTTCATCGCTGAAGAAGGCGAATTGCTGGCCAAGTTCCTGAAAGTGACTGCAGATGCAAACGCAATCTGGAACGCTGGTGGCGCCGATGCCGACGCAATGATACCGGTCATCGCAAAAGACGCTGGTATGGATGAAACTGCAACAGCCGAAACGCTGGCAACCTTCAAGTTCCCATCCGTTGAAGAGCAGCTGGGTGCGGCATGGTTCGGCGGTACGGTTCAAAGCTCGATGAAAGGCGTTGCAGACGTTTTCGTTGCTGCTGGTTCCATTGACGGTGCGCTTGATAGTTATGCGCCAACGATCAACACAAGCGCGTTGGTTGCTGCAAACGCAATGTAATCGCAAAAACTATCGGCCCGGCGCAGGTTTTACTCGCGCCGGGCCTTTATCTTATGCACAGTAAATGATGTGCCGCCGGACTCGCTTTGCTCACAGCCCGGCCAGATGAAGATCAAAAATAATAAGGGAGCCCGATTATGTCTAGTCTTGTGCTCGACAATATTTCGATGCGGTTCGACTTGCCGAACGGCAGTCATGTGCAAGCCTTGCAGGATGTCTCTCTCGACATTCAAAGCGGCGAGTTGATGAGTGTTCTTGGCCCCTCGGGCTGCGGCAAAACCACTTTGCTGAATATTGTTGCAGGCTTCTTGGCCCCGACATCTGGGACCGTGCAGCTGAACGACCACGTCGTCACCGGCCCCGCGCAAGAACGTGGCATGGTGTTCCAAAAAGGTGCTTTGTTCGAGTGGATGGATGTACGCGAGAACGTGGCGTTCGGTCCGAAGATGAATAAGGTTCCCAAATCCGAATACAGTCCGAGAGTAGATCACCTTCTTGAGGTCGTCGGATTGGCAGACTTCAAAGACAAAGCGATCTATGAGCTATCCGGCGGCATGCAACAACGTGTTGCCCTAGCTCGCTGCCTTGCCAACGACCCCGACGTCATCCTCATGGACGAACCCCTTGGCGCCCTTGACGCGCTGACACGTGAAAAGATGCAGTCGCTGGTCCTTGATCTTTGGAAAGAGACAGGCAAGACGATCATTCTCATCACGCACTCGGTTGAAGAAGCCCTTTTGTTAGGAGAGCGACTTATTGTAATGGCCCCCCGCCCTGGGCGCATTCATAAGGAATACCGCCTGCCATTCGCAGAAATGGGCGTCGGCGCTGACTTGCGCGAAGTAAAACACCACACCGAATACAATGAGACCCGTGAGGAAATCCTCAACATGATCTGGGATATGGAAGATGAGATCATGGGTCGGTCGGAGGACGCGGCATGATCATTCTTTTAATCTATATCGCAATCTTTGTGGCTGCCTTCTTTGCAGTCCAGTTCGTGAACTCGCGCATGGATGCCTCACGAGACTTCACGTCTCTTAAAACCGTAACCTTCGGCGACGAAAGTGCGGTCACACCAAATCGCGCCGCGTCTTTCATCTCGGTTATAGCGATCTTTTTGATCTGGGCTGCCTTTACCGGTTCGAAACTAACTCCAATCCATGCGCCCGGCCCGTTCGTTGGCGACTCGTCCTTCAGCTACACGGTAAAAACGAGCGACGGACAAACCGACGACGCCGAAGTTTCCTTTCGCGTCTTCAGGGTTGGTCAAGAAGTCGAGGCCCTTGAAGTTGATCCAGGCGACGGGTTCGCGAAAAACGATAGTGACATTGTCGGCGCTTGGCGCTCGAAACTGATCCGCGTCGACGCAAACGATGAAATTGGCCGCAAAGAAGGAGCCGCAATCGTTGCGATCGATGGTAAAGCCATCGCGCCCGGCGAGGAAGTCTCGGTCGCTAGTGGCGCCGTTTCAATGACGTCCAAAGGCACACTCAACTACAAGCCTGCAAAGGGCTGGCAAATGGAGCCGATCTGGCTTCCATCTCCCGAAGCGGTTTGGGGCCGGCTTGTCAGCATCTCAAGCGAAGGGTACCAGAATTCGACGCTTATTGAGCACCTTGGGTTCTCGCTTTTTCGCGTTGTTGTTGGCTTTATCTTCGGCGCGCTCGTTGGTATCCCACTTGGATATGCGATGGGTCTCTCGGGTTGGTTCCGTGGTTGGTTTGATCCGATCGTTGAGTTTATGCGCCCTGTCCCACCTCTCGCTTTGATCCCGCTTGTGATTATTTGGGCTGGCATCGGTGAAACCGGCAAGATCATCCTTTTGTTCCTTGCAGCACTTTGGATCATGACCATCGCCGCCCGAGCGGGCGTGTCTGGCGTCAACATCACAAAGGTGCACGCGGCCTACTCTCTCGGCGCGTCCAAATGGCAGATCATGCGTTACGTGATCATGCCGAATTCGCTGCCGGAGATTTTCACCGGCGCGCGAGTTGCAATGGGCGTCTGTTGGGGCACGGTTGTGGCGGCAGAGCTTGTCGCTGCGGAAAAAGGCGCGGGCATGATGATCATGGTCGCCTCGAAGTTCCAGCTAACCGACATCGTGATCATGGGTATCATCCTGATCGGGGTCATTGGCTACGGCATCGACATCCTGATGCGCAAGGCCGAAGACTATCTCGTGCCTTGGAAAGGTAAGTCCTAAATCTGGACCTAGTATCTGGACCGATTCTCGTGCAGGATCGGTCCAGATATGGTCATACACCTCGACACATTCTTTCTGGAACCCGACCCCGACAGCACGCTGCAGCACCGGATCAAACGCGCAGTCGTGGAGGGTATCCTTTCCGGCCGTTACCGCGCTGGCGAGCGCATGCCATCCAGCCGGATGCTGGCCAAACATCTGAGCATCAGTCGGATAACAGTTACCATCGCCTACACGGACCTTGTGGCAGATGACTATCTCGTAGCCCGTGGTCGTTCGGGATATTTCGTATCGGAAACTGCCCCCAGCTCTCCCAATTTCGAACTGTCAAAAGACGAAACCGACGGCAGTTTCGACTGGGCTCGAGTTCTCAATCACCGCCCGCCGCCGGCTCGCACAATCACGCGCCCCGACGATTGGCAAAGCTACCCCTACCCGTTCATTTACGGACAATCCGACCAGTCGTTGTTCGACCATCAAAACTGGCGCCTTTGCGCGCTTCAGGCCCTCGGGCAAAAGGACTTCGCCGCGCTCACGTTGGATCAGTACGAGCGCGACGACCCGAAGCTGATCGAGTACATCCAACGCAACATTACTACGCGACGTGGCATTCGCGCCCGCCCCGAAAATATTCTTGTGACGATGGGCGCACAGAACGCCTTGTGGCTTACGGCGCAACTTCTTTTGACCCAGCGCCGGATCGCCGTGATCGAAAACCCCGGCTACCGTGGATTTCGAGAAATCCTTAGCGAAACGCGGTGCCACACGGTTGAAGTGGATGTCGATGAAGATGGCCTACCCCCCGACGCGCTTCCAGATCAGGTGGATGTGGTGTTCACCACGCCAAGCCATCACAGCCCGACAAATGCCAGCATGCCGTTGGATCGGAGAAAAGAACTGCTTCGCCTGGCTTCGGAAAAAGGCTTTGTTATTGTCGAGGATGACTACGAGTTTGAACTTGCGTTCAAACGTTCTCCATCGCCCACGTTGAAATCGCTCGATGGGGCGGGTTGCGTAGTCTACATCGGATCATTCTCGAAATCCTTATTCCCCGGCTTGCGACTTGGCTTTATGGTTGCTCCATCCGCGCTAATCGAACAGGCGCGCGCGCTTCGTTCGACCATAATGCGCCATCCGCCGTGGCATATCCAACGCAACGCCGCAAACTTCCTGTCGCTTGGGCACTACAATGCTCAGATCAACAGAATGCGGAAAGCCTACCAACGCCGCCGGCAGATTATGGAGGCGGCGATTGATGATTGCGGGCTCACCTATGCCGTTCCGGCCGTGTCAGGAGGCTCGTGTTTCTGGATGAAAGCGCCCGAAAGCGTCGACACCGAAGACCTTGCACTTGCTTTGCGTGCAAAAGGCGTTGTCCTCGAGCCAGGTCGAAGCTTTTATGCTCCGGGCAAGGGACCAAACAATCGCTACCGATTGGCCTATTCGTCGATTTCATCATCGAAGATTCAACGCGGTATCGAACTTATTGCCGAAGAGATCGCAAAACTGGACTGAGAGACACAGCCTCTCTGGCCCTACTGTGCGGTGCCGCTCGGACGCTAATTACATCGCGAACGCCTCCGCTCCGGAGGCCTGACTAATATGGGAGACCGTTCATGAAAATGACCACTGAAGAGGCCTTTGTTAAAGTCCTGCAACGCCACGGCATTGGCCACGCTTTCGGGATCATCGGCTCAGCAATGATGCCCATTTCAGACATTTTCCCAAAAGCTGGCATAAAGTTCTGGGACTGCGCGCACGAAGGCTCCGCAGGCATGATGTCGGACGGATACACCCGTGCCACCGGCAAGATGTCGATGATGATCGCGCAAAACGGTCCTGGCATCACGAACTTCGTCACCGCCGTAAAGACCGCCTACTGGAACCACACACCCTTGCTTCTGGTCACCCCGCAGGCCGCCAACAAAACCATTGGTCAGGGTGGCTTTCAGGAAGTCGAGCAGATGAAACTGTTTGAAGACATGGTTGCCTACCAGGAAGAAGTCCGCGACGCTTCTCGCGTAGTCGAAGTTCTGACACGTGTAATCAGTCAGGCCAAGCGTCTCTCCGGCCCTGCCCAAATCAACATTCCACGCGATTTCTGGACTCAGGTTATTGATGTCGAAATTGCCGATCCGATCGAATTCGAAGCGTCCTCGGGCGGTGAAAACTCGGTTGTCGAAGCAGCCTCTCTTTTGTCGACCGCCAAGAACCCGGTCATCCTGAACGGCGCCGGTGTGGTGCTTTCAGCCGGCGGGATAGATGCTTCTCGCCTTCTGGCCGAGCAGCTCGACGCACCCGTTTGCGTTGGCTACCAGCACAACGACGCTTTCCCAGGTTCGCACCCACTGTTTGCAGGGCCGCTTGGCTATAACGGCTCAAAGGCCGGGATGGAGTTGATTAAGGAGGCGGACGTAGTCCTCGCGCTTGGGACACGCCTTAATCCGTTCTCGACCCTACCAGGCTATGGCATTGAATACTGGCCAGTAAATGCAAAGATCATTCAGGTGGACATCAACCCCGATCGCATCGGCTTGACCAAAAAAGTCACCGTCGGTATCGTCGGCGACGCCGCGCGCGTGGCAAAAGGCATCCTTAAAAACCTCACAGATGGCGCAGGCGACGCAGGTCGTTCCGAGCGCAAAGCAAAGATCTCGGAAACTAAGTCGCGTTGGGCTCAGCAGCTGTCTTCGATGGATCACGAGCAGGACGATCCGGGGACCGACTGGAACGAGCGTGCGCGTAAATCCAAGCCAGATTGGATGAGCCCCCGCATGGCGTGGCGCGCAATCCAATCGGCGCTTCCGCGCAACGCGATCATCTCGTCCGATATCGGCAACAACTGCGCGATCGGCAATGCCTATCCTGACTTCGACGAGGGCCGAAAATACCTTGCTCCGGGTCTGTTTGGCCCTTGTGGATATGGCCTTCCGGCAATTGTTGGTGCAAAAATCGGCCGGCCCAGTGTTCCGGTCGTGGGCTTTGCCGGCGATGGCGCTTTCGGCATCGCAGTAAACGAGCTAACGGCGATCGGTCGCGGTGATTGGCCTGCAATCACGCAGGTCGTGTTCCGCAACTACCAATGGGGTGCGGAAAAGCGAAACTCGACCCTTTGGTTCGAGGACAACTTTGTAGGGACTGAGCTTGACGAGCAAGTCAGCTACGCTGGCATCGCGCGGGCTTGTGGCCTGGAAGGTGTCGTCGCGCGCACGATGGACGAGCTGACAGCAGCGCTGAACAAAGCGATCAAGGACCAGATGGAGCATGGCAAGACCACCTTGATTGAAGCCATGATCAACCAAGAACTTGGCGATCCGTTCCGCCGCGACGCGATGAAGAAGCCCGTTGCAGTCGCTGGCATCAGTGCATCCGATATGATCGAACAGATCGGCGCGTAAAGCGCCCTCATGACAAACAGGAAGTGTGCCGCATGTCAGTTCTGGATGATTTACACGCCCGAGCGGCGGCGCACTCCTCACGTATTGTCCTAAGCGAAGGCCACGACCCCCGGATCGTTGCCGCCGCAATTCAAGCCGTTGCATCGAACCTTGCATCTATTGTTCTCGTCGGTCCGGCAGAGGCGATCAGAGCCGAGCTTGTCGCCCAAGGCGGAACACCGAGCGATGCCTTGAAAATCGAAGATCCCGGAACATCGGCGCTAACGAAAGACGTCGCCGGCGCATTTTTCGAACTGCGTAAACACAAAGGGGTCACGCCCGAAAAAGCAGCCACGGAAGCGCAGAATCCTCTGATCTTTGCAGCCATGCTCGTTCGCCTCGGTCAAGCCGACGGCACCGTTGGCGGCGCTGTTGCCACAACGTCAGACACCGTGCGCGCGGCGCTTCAGGTTATTGGCAAAGCGCCCGACGCAGCCCTCGTTTCCAGCCTCTTTATTATGGTTCTGCCCGACGACCACCCGTCCGGTCGGACCGCCATGGTCTTTTCCGACTGCGGGCTCGTCATCGATCCCAGCGCTCTTGAACTGGCCACTATCGCAGCTCAGTCGGCCGACTCTTACGCCGCCCTGCTAAACGAAACACCTAGAGTCGCAATGCTGTCCTTTTCCACAAAAGGCAGCGCAAAACATGAGACGGTTAACAAGGTCTCAAAGGCAACTGACCTCCTCAGGGCACAGCGGCCTGACCTTGCAAGCGACGGCGAACTACAATTCGACGCAGCCTTCACCCCATCTGTCGGTGCCTCAAAGGCACCGGGCTCTGACGTGGCAGGGCAAGCCAATGTAATGATTTTTCCAAATCTTGACGCAGGTAACATCGGCTACAAAATCGCCCAGCGTATCGGTGGGTGCGCAGCAATCGGCCCGATCTTGCAAGGTCTTGCAAGACCAGCAAATGACTTATCGCGCGGTTGCACAGCCCAAGATGTGGTCAATATGATTGCTGTGACGGCCCTACAGGCCGAAAACAAAAAAATCTAATTACCCAATGGCTTGGGGCACAATTCTCACGCGTTAATCAAGCCGACTTCCTGCTCTAGCACATGCTGAAGAATACTGCCGATTTGAGCACAATCAACTAACGAGAAGCTCAAAGGCACACGCATGTCAAACAGCGTCAGCAAGATTTCATCGGTCGCGGGTAAAGACTGCTCCGCCATATAGCGCCAGCTTTTATGGTTTGAGGTGAAACCAAGTGGCTCCGGGGCCCCAAACCATTTCAGCTCGACCCCAAGTGTCGCTGCATGCGCGACAACCGCACGGCAAATGTCCTTATCTGCCGAAGGGAGACGAAACTGGAAAGAGGAACCAACCCGACGCACATCTGCAAGACCTTGGGGCAAAACCGCTCCCGGAACGTTTCGAAGCGCGCCAGCCAAAACGTCATGGCGCAAATTCCACCGCGAGACATTGCCATCCAAGCCTTCGATCTGCGGAATTAGAAGCGCGGCACGCAGATTATCAATCCGTGCTGACATGTTAGGCATCTCGTAACGCGTTGTTTTATATTCCGTTTCATCCGGTCCAGCTCCATGGCGCATGAAATTCATATAGCTGCCCGACAGCATCGTTGCACGCGCCGCAATTCTAGCGTCGTTGGTCGTGAGAAACCCACCCTCTCCAGAATTGATGTGCTTATAAGTTTGCGTCGAAAAACAAGCGACGTCCCCGTGGCTTCCCGAACGCGCGCCACCAAAAGTCGCTCCCATCGTGTGCGCGCAGTCTTCAACCAACATCAACCCCCGCGCCTTGCAGACCGCAAGTACGCGCTGCATGTCAGCAATGTGCCCGCGCATATGAGACAACAGCAGCACGCGCGCAGCTGATATTGCAGCCTTGCGGTCGAGGTCTTCGATATCAATCGTCAGGTTCGCGTCCGTTTCTACAAGAACCGACGTCGCCCCGACAGCTGCGACCGCTCCGGGAACTGGCGCAAGAGTGAAGGCGTTTGTCAGAACCGTATCGCCTGGCACCACGCCAACTGAACGAAGCGCGATTTGCAACGCTTGCCCCCCCGATGTCACCGCAAGACAATAATCCGCACCCTGCCATTCGGCATAGATTGCCTCAACCTGCTGCGCTTGCGGCACCTCTCCATCCGCAGCGCCATAGCGATGAAGGCGCCCCGAATTCAAGACCGCATTGACGCGCTCGAGCGCCGCGGCAGGGAGTGGTTCTTGCTGGGTAAAACTGCCCGTGAATTTCTCAATTGCCATCTTCGTCCTCACAAGAAGAATTTCATCCTAATACACGGTGTCAAACCAAGTATGAAGAGCGCCTATGGAGAGCGAAATACTGCACAAAATGGCAAATTGAACGTCACGCTTTTATCGTCGTAATTCTGCAGGCGAAGCGATCAAAACGCTCCCTTCAGCCACTCCTACAACAAAAGGCCGACACGCTGGAATGGCGCCAAGCATTAACGACAAAACTCTTTCATTCTGGGCTCCTGTTCAGGGCCACCTCGACAGCGGAAACATTGTCGACACTCAAAGCTAGAGCCCGCGCCAAAAAAACTGCTGAATAAATAGGCATTCGTGAGGTGGAGGAAGGCTTTAAGCTAAACTGCCGCGAGAGATGCGCCACAAATAGTAAAGATAGGGAAATTTTCCCTCACAAGTTGTGCATCGGTGCGACATGTATTAACTCCGCGAACACAATTAACTCGCAACGTGGCGCACTGGTCATGCTTCACAGCATAAATTCTTTGACCAATAAAGCCCGAAAAGGGCTGATATTCTGGGAGGAATACCATGAGAAACAAGACAATCGCGGCAAGTCTCGCTGCAGTTATGGCAACTAGTGGCGCAGGACAGGCGCAAGAAGTCATTGAAATGACATCAGCGTTTTCCCGCAACCTTCCGATTCTTGGTACCGCTGGCGTGGACTTTGTCGAGAAGATTAACAGCATCGCCTCCGACGTGGAGTTCGAACACTTTGATCCGGGCGAGCTTGTCCCAACTCTTGAAGCGCTCGACGCAGTGTCCAGCGGTTCCGTGGACGCAGCCTATACAACTTCAGGTTATTGGCAGGGAAAGATCACCGCCGCCTCGCTTTTTGCAGCCGTCCCTTTCGGTCCGGAAGCCGGTGAATTTCTTGCATGGATGCTTTACGATGACGGCCACGAGCTGTTCCAGCGCATGTATGACGAGAACGGCTACAACGTAAAAGTTCTGCCGTGCGGTATCATCGCGCCAGAGACATCCGGTTGGTTTAAAGAAGAGATCAAGTCGGTTGCAGACCTTGAGGGTCTGAACATGCGCTTCTTCGGGCTTGGCGCCGAAGTCATGCAGCGTCTTGGTGTTTCGACATCGCTTCTCGCAGCAGGCGACATCTTCCCGGCACTTGAGCGCGGCGCAATTGACGCAACCGAATTCTCGATGCCTCTGATCGACCAACGTCTTGGCTTTTACAATATTGCATCGAACAACTACTTCCCTGGCTGGCACCAGCCTGCGACGATGTTCGAACTGCTGATCAACAAAGATCGCTGGGAAGACCTTGATGAGAAGTCCCAAAAGCAGATCGAAATCGCATGTCTCGCCAACATCACCACCAACTACGCTGAAGGCGAGGCGGTGAACTTTGGCGCCATGAAGGTAAACGTTGAGGAAAACGGCGTTACCATCCGTCAGTGGCCGGATGAGATGCTGGCGGCATTCGAAAGCGCATGGGGTGAAGTTGCAGCAGAGCTTGCAGCAGAGGACCCTTACTTCGCAGAAGTCTGGGCCGACCTTCAGGAATTCCGCGAAGGCTACAAAGTTTGGAATGACAACATCTACCTGAAGCGTCCGCGCAACTGATAGCGACGACTTGAACTAACCATCAAAGGGGCGGCGCAAGGCCGCCCCTTTGTGCCGCGTATATGTCTTTGGGAGGAGATCGCATCATGGATACCGTAGAAGAACTCGTTGCTGTATCTGATCCCGGAGAGATTGGACGAGAAGAACACAATCGTGGCGACCGTTTTATCATCCAGGTCTCAAACATTGCGGCTTGGCTGTTTCCGATCCTGATGCTGGCGATTACCGCGCAAGTTATATTGCGCAATAATGGAATGAACCAAGCTTGGCTTGATGACCTGCAATGGTGGCTTTACGGAGCAGCCGTTCTGATGGGCGTCGGATACGCGGTGACGACCGACAGCCACGTGCGCGTCGATATCCTCTATGACAGTTTCCCGCCTGAAAAAAAGACACGAATCAACTTGTTCGCGCTTGGTTGGCTGTTTTTGCCGTTCATCATACTGTCTTGGGACGTTACCTACGACTACGCGCTAAGCTCCATCCGCGCCAACGAGGGCTCCGACAGCCCCAACGGCCTGCATGGCTTGTGGATACTGAAGGCCTTTATGAATGCGTCCTTTGTCTTTATTGGCATCGCTTGCTGGTCAGCCATTGTCCGCAATCTCACACGCCTGCATGAGCCAAAACTCTGGCGCCAACTTTGGGCTGCATTCCCCGCGACCTTTATGTTCGTCAACTTGTCTATTTACTACGGCCTCTATCTTATCATGTCGGCCTTCGCTGAAGAGGGAACCTCGGCGCGAGACATCGCCCGCGGACCGGCCTTTGGTGAAATCGAGTTCGGCAACTACGAGCTGACCTACACAGTTGCGGCAGCTTTGATCCTGACCCCAATCATTATCCTGGCTCTGCGTGCCAGGGACACATCGCGCAAGGCGGGATCGTAAGACATGTTTGAGTTTCTGACCCTGAACGAAATCGCAGTCATTGCGATGTTCATGACCTTCATCTGGATGCTGTTTCGCGGCATCCCGGTTGCCATGGCTCTGGTGGGGGTCAGTCTTGTTTTTGTTGTGATCGCCGAAGTCTTCCTCGATCCAAACCGCAGCTTCTTTCGCGGCATAATCGAATTCGATCGCACCGGCATCGATTACCAGAAACTTGGCGCGCTCTCGGGACGTATCTTCGGCAGCACGGTTAAAAACCCTGTTTTGGTCGCTTTGCCAATGTTTATCTTTATGGGCCTGATGCTGGACCAGTCAGGCGTTGCACAGCGCATGATGCATTCAATGCAAAAACTGTTCGGCGGATTGCGCGGCGGCTTGTCCCTGACGGTTCTTTTGATCGGCATCATCCTTGCCGCCTCAACCGGCGTTATCGGCGCATCTGTCACGCTGCTTGGCGTAATGGCCCTGCCCGCGATGATGGCGCAGAATTACTCCAAGCCGATCGCCACTGGAACTATCGCATCAGCCGGCACATTGGGCATTCTTATTCCCCCCTCAATCATGCTGGTGATCATGTCAGACCAGCTGGCCATCAGCCTTGGTGATCTGTTTATGGGCGCCCTTTTCCCGGGCCTCATTCTTGGCGGACTTTATATCACTTTCATCGTGATCTACGGCCTCATCAAACCCGACGCGATGCCTGCACCAGAGAAAACCGAGGAACTCGGCTGGACGGTGGTCAAAGAGGTTTTGAAAGCAGTTGTCCCTCCGATGATGCTTATCCTCCTTGTACTTGGATCGATCTTTGGCGGCATCGCAACTCCGACCGAAGCCTCCGGCCTTGGTGCCCTTGGTGCAACACTCTTGGCTCTTGGCAACCGCCGCCTGAACTTCAAGGTTTTGCGCGAAGTCAGCCGCTCGACGCTCAATACTTCAGGTTACATCGTCGGCATCTTCTTGGCGGCAAACTTCTTTGCCTTCATTCTACGTCGTTACGGCGGCGATGAAATCATCGAAGGTCTCGTATTGTCGGTATTTGATGACCCTTACATGATCATCCTTTTCATCCTGTTCATCATCTTCCTGCTCGGATTTCTTCTTGATTGGATCGAGATTACGATCATCATCATGCCATTGATGTTGCCGATTATTCAGGGCCTCGGCATCGAGAGCGATATACCAGACTTCAATCAGGTAGCAGAACCCGTGGTGACATGGTTCGCGATCTTGGTGGCCGTCACGTTGCAGACGTCCTTCTTGACGCCGCCGGTGGGCTTCGCGCTGTTCTACCTTAAGGGTGTGTGTCCTCCGGGCGTCACGATTGCCCACATCTACAAAGGCGTGATCCCATTCGTGCTGCTGCAACTCCTTGGATTGCTCATCGTCTTCGAATTTCCGGCGCTTGTGACGTGGCTGCCCTCTGTAGCCTATGGAAACTAGACGCACACGCTTAACGCGATTGCAATAATACTCTCCAGCGGCCCCAAAGCGGCCGCTGGAAAGACATCCCGAGCCTCAAAGGCAGGGTCAACATTACACCATAACCCATTGATATCTCTAGAATAACGTCCTGTGTCGCAGCCGGTTTTCACATTTTTGAGGAAGAGCGCACAGATGCAATGCCAATAGTTCCGGCAAAGCTCACGATCCGACAAACGCACTGTGGTCGTGCCAGCGGCAAGAACACACCCTCAGCCCGCCCAATTGTAATCACATTCTCTCCCTAAACGAGCATTAACCACGACGAAACGGCGCACCAGAACGCCAAAAATTCTTTCCCACGGGGAGCTGCGTCACTGCTACGAAATGAAGTCATAAATCTGAGTAATTTTCGCGAGAGTGACGAAAGATTGCCCGCCGATACCGGGGATGAATTGGCGCCTGGAACTGCGCTTTTGCGCGGCCAGTACACGATTGACGAATACCTAAACAGCGGCGGCTTCGGTATTACATATCGCGCCCGAGACAGCCTGGGACGCCCGGTCGTTATCAAAGAATGCTTCCCCGGCGTGATGTGTCGGCGCAAAGGCACAAAAGTGGCCGCCCGCTCAGCCGAATACACAAATGAACTCGCAGGCATGATCGAAGGCTTTGTATCCGAAGCCCACAATCTAGCGGCCCTCACCCATAAGAACATTGTGCACGTGCACCAGGTATTCGAGGAAAATGACACCGCTTATATGGCGATCGACTTTATCGATGGAATGGACCTGCTCGAGCGGATAGATTTCGATTTCGAGCGCATGACCGCAAGAGAAATTCTGCGTCTTACAAAGCGAATTTTGCCCGCCGTCCGATACATCCACAACATGGGCATGTTGCATCGCGATATTTCACCCGACAACATTCTGATAGATAAGACGGGCGAACCGATCCTGATTGATTTCGGAGCCGCACGAAAGACGGTGCCAAGCTCGAAGCGGGCGATTTCTCAGATGAAATTCGTCAAAGACGGCTATTCCCCGCAAGAATTTTACATCGCCGGAGCCGATCAGGGCCCCTGGAGCGACATCTATTCTCTGGCGGCCTCACTGTACCACGCGATCTCTGGCGAAGCGCCAGAAGACGGACAAAAGCGAATGTCAGCCCTCGCACAAAAGCAGCCCGACCCATATGTGCCGCTTGCAAAACGCATTCACGGCTATCCTCCGCGGTTTCTAGAAGCGATTGACACCGCGCTAAAGATCAACCCAAAAGACCGCATCCAGACCGCCGAGGAGTGGATGCGTCGGTTGGCAAACCGGCCCGCAAAATCCGAGACAAAGGTCAAGAAAATTGACGTCCATGCCAGCGTGCCAGCACCGGCTCCCGCACCCGGAAAGATTGAGAAACACGAAACTCTCCCAGACTTGAGAGAAATCAGCGTTCGTAGAGAAATGCTATCGGCCGAATGTGATGCCAAGCGCGGCAAGCCGGTGGCTTTGATCGGCGGTCTCGCAGTCGCTATCTTGGCAAGCGCCGGCATCGCTGGCTATTTGATGACCCAAGGCACCGTTGCGCAAGAACTTGTAATCGATCAAGAAACCCCTGCTGTTGTGGCGGAGGCGGTCCCAATGGCGCCCTACGCAACACCCGCTCTAATTGAACCTACCATTCCGACATTCCTGACTGAGAGCGTGATCCCATCAGACACTGACGCGCGCACTGCTAACGTGGAATGGACGGCTGCAGTGGCGTCGCCAGTCTTACTGCAAGGCGAACAGTCCGCAACGCTTCCACGCCTAGAGAGGCTTGTGACAGCTGCGCGCCCTCCACAAATTTCGTTCCCTACCGTATCCGAGGCAAGTTTCAGTTTTGTGTTTGCGGTCGCAGATACCAATTTTACGACAATGCAACGCGATAGCACTCCAACCGCAGTTGAGGGAATTACTGTCCTTTTCCGCGCGTCAGCGGAACCATCGCCGAGCATCGATACGCGACTACCTGCAAGACCTTGGCCGGGCTCAACTCGCTGAGCAACTAAGCCACCAACCACTGGCATTGGCCTCGCCGCTTGGGTTCGAGGGGGGCTTTGTATCTGGTCTCCAAAGAAGGACGCACGTGCGGCAACTACAGCAGTAAGATCCTCAGAGTCCGCGCGGTCAAAAGCACGCTCTGTCGATGCTCCATATGAAGTGTACAGGTATATTTGAAGGAAGACGTCCCTTCCACAATCTGACTTTGGGCCAAAAAATCAAAAGACTGGACCTGTGCGCAAACGCAAACGCAAACAAGCAAACGACGGGAATATTAGCAGGGAAAAAGTGTAAGAAGATAATTGAGCTATTTTACTTAACCTTCTCTTTGGAATGATAAAAGCCTTGTCTGAGACATACCACCAACAGCACGGCGGGATCGGTATTGTGGAAAAGCCGCCGCCGCCTGCGTACGGTTTACTTTGATAACCGAAACCGAAATATTATCCTGATCTGGGTCTTTCAATGCATTCACAGTAGTTAGCAACGCAAATGCAATCTCAGTACTCGAGCGTTCTTCGTTGTCGCTCACCACAGCCGAAATCTCGGCGTTGGTGAGCGATTGCAAACCATCGCTGGCAACCAAAACGATATCGCCTTCGCGAACATGAAACGGTTCTTGCGGACAATCAATCTTTGCCACGCTATCGCCAAGCAAAACCGAACGCAGGCAATTGCGGTCAGGGTGATGCAAGCCTTCCTCGGGGGAAAGAAGACCCTTCGCGACCATTCGGTCGATCTCGGGTGCCATCGAATGATCTTCGTTTAATTGCCACATAGCGCCATCGCGATGCAGGTACAAAGGCGAGTCCCCTACCGAGATCCAGTACAGTCGATCTTCTACAAGAAGCGGCGCGACCAATGTAGCGCCCATGCCGTAGTTGCGTGGATTTTCAGAGACGTAGTCGCGAATACATGCATTTGACGTCATCGCCGCACTTTTCAGAATTTCCGGAATATGCGCCTCATGCTTCTTCAAGTCAGAAAGCTTGAATTTCAACTCTGCAAAGACTTCTGTCACAAGAATGGAACTTGCGATTTCACCGGCAGCGTGGCCACCCATTCCGTCTGCAAGAACCACAAACCCTACATCCATTCCAGCTGGGAAGTCAGTGACGACCGCATCCTCCTGGATCTCTCTCATTCCCTGGCCAAGTGCTGTGGCAACATCAAAACGCGCATAAGCCTGCGAGGTCATTTCGATCCTCCTTTGTCTAGAATGGGCGCCCAGCTGAAATGATCGTCGCAAAATGCGGCGATCCGCAGGGTAGTTTTACCAATTGTAATTCGGTCACCATGTGACAGATCGGCTTTAACTTCGACGGTGACACCGTTCAATCGGACCCAATTGATACCTTCACCGTGGCTGATCTGAAAGCGATGCTGTGCAATGTCGTATGTAATATAAGCGTGGTTCAGTAGCGAAATCGTCTGATCCCCGAAGTCGAGACAAACGTCTTGAACTGCTCCGCGCCCAATGTGCGTCAACCCACTTTCCAAAGCAAACCAGTCGCCGATTCCGGGGCCCTCAATGATAACAAGCCAGCCAACCGGCCGGCGCACGCGACCAGAGCGCATCGTGTCAAATCCTTCAGACCGATTATTTGATCCACATTGTTCGCCTTCCGGTAAAAGGCGTGTCCTGACGCGCCCGCTACGGCCGTTCGGCCTCACCATTGGGCTGGTATTTTCGTGCTTAGCGCTTTCTGACTTGGGCGATTGCACATTTCCTTCAATCTCATTAAATTGAGTGATCTCAACAACATTGGATGAAACTTGCATGCGGCCTTGCCGTCCAGTTAGGCGAAAAGGCTCGGCATCCGGCGCGGGAACATCGCGTGCAAACAGCTTTCGCAGGCTCATAAAGATCGTCACGCCCAGAGCCTCGTCGCACATCTCAAGGCGAAATTCTGAACGGTGAATGTCTCAACCGGGCACAATCCGAACTTGGGGAGCGCGCAAAGAGCGCTTCTTATGCCATCGTCTTCTTGTACGATTGCTGCCATTCAGGGTTCCATTCAAAACCGGGTGTTTATTACCCTATTGCTCACTTTCTAAACAAAAAAAGTGGGCAAAACGGAGATGCATTTGAGTGCACTTTGCGGCCATATCAGCGTGGCAATCGCCTGTTAGCCGTTAATGAAAGCTTGGTTCAGCCAATTGCCCGTCCACCACTCCTGCCAATCCGCCGACACCACCTGCCGATTGAACTGACGCTGCGCCGCAGGCATTGCCTCTTTGAAGGCACAGCTGAAGAGAAGCACCTTTCAGCCATTGCGAAATGAAGCCGCCATTGAACGCATCTCCGGCACCAGTGGCATCCACAACGCGCAAAGGTTTGGTCGCTTCATGCACCCATTCTGATTGGCGCAACTTTCGCGCCCTGGCACCAGCTTTCCCATTCTTTACCACGGTTAAAGCAGCACATGTCTCCGGCACCCCAATGGCAAGCAATGCCTCCAACTCACGCTGATTGGGAAGAAAAACATCTACGGCAGCAATCAAATCCCGAACCTCAGGGCGAAATTCATCTTGCCAGCCGCAATCAAGCGAAATGGTCATCCCGCACCTGCGAGCGTGGTCAACCAAGTCCGGATTTTCCTCAAGTGTTCCAAGCTCGCCAATATGCAGATGGGAAAACGCTGACATCGCACCAGGATCAATCGGCGGAAGGGCCTGCCCGGAAGCCCGTGTCAAAAAAGCCCGATCTGACCCACAGGGTATGGCCACTGTGATCTGCGGATCTGCCCCCGCGGACGCAGGGCGGCACAGTTTTGATGTGACTTTGTGCGCCGCGAGTTGCGAAAGAACGGTGGAGTCGAACGGCGCGGCTGGAATAATGGAAAACTGCGACGCACGCTCTCCCAAGGCCGCAAGGGTTGCAGCGGTGATAAACGCACCTCCACCCGCATGCAGGGACACACCTTTGGCAAAAACTTCGGTCCCAAGCGTCGGCAACCGTGGCGTCCCTGTGAAGACGACATCGCAATAAAGCCGCCCGGCACAAAGGATCGCCGCGCTCATGTCCAAGCAATTCCGGTTTTAGCGTCAAACATATGCAAATGCTCGACGCCCGCGCCAAGATAAACCGTATCGCCAACCTTCGGGGGGCTACGCCCATCTGCCTTCGCGATGACCTCACCGCTTGGCGTTTCCACGTAGATGAGCGTCTCGGGGCCCAAAGGCTCAAGAACGGTGACCTGACCACTGATGATTGGGTTAATGTCGTCTGGGTGCAAATCGTCAGGGCGCACACCGATCAGGACATCGGAAACCTCGGGTATCCTGTCAAACTCCATAGCCACGCGCTGCCCGCCTTCAAGCGTCACCCCCCCATCGGTCACGCGTGCCGACAACATGTTCATCGAAGGCGCGCCAATAAACCGGGCGACGAAAGTATTTGCGGGCTTGTGGTAAACTTCGGCTGGCGTGCCGACTTGCTGGATATGACCATCTTTCATGATCACGATGCGGTCTGCCATGGTCATAGCTTCAATCTGATCATGGGTCACAAAGATGATCGTATTTCCGACCCGCTGATGCAGACGTTTTATCTCCAGACGCATCTGTGTGCGAAGTTGCGCATCAAGATTGGAAAGGGGTTCGTCAAACAGGAACACGGCAGGATCACGCACCATGGCCCGCCCAATGGCGACCCGTTGCCGTTGCCCACCTGAAAGCTGCGAAGGCTTACGCTCCAACAGGTCCACCATATCGAGAATACCAGCAACCTCTTGAATACGCTTTTCTTTGTCGGGCTTTGGCATCTTTGAAGATCGCAATCCGAACGCGATATTCTTTTTCACCGACATATGCGGGTAGATCGCATAGTTTTGAAACACCATCGCAATATCGCGCTCTTTGGGCTCAAGATTATTCACCTCGCGGTCGCCAATTTCGATGATCCCGCTTGTGGTCTCTTCAAGACCCGCGATCAGCCGCAAGGTCGTCGATTTCCCGCAGCCGGAAGGACCGACAAAGACCACGAATTCCCCATCCGCCACATCAAGCGAAATACCGTGAAGCACCTCGGTAGACCCGTAGGATTTCGTAAGCGAGCGTAAGGCAAGATTGGCCAAGGTCAGGTCTCCAGAATGGACGTGAATGCCGTGTCGAGACGCCTGGCAGCACTGTGAATACGGTCGACACGCACGCGCTGCGCCGCACCGATAGCGTTCAATTCTTCGCCGTAGTGCGACAAGGCCTGCGCCAAAGCCTCTGGCGCCGGCCCTCCAATGCAGTTGCGCACAGCAACGAAGTTTTCAGCCGACGTCACGCGGCGGAAATCCGGCTCGCCCATTGCCGGGCCCTGCCCGACCTCGGCGCCAAAGGCGGCCGTGAAGGCTTCGAACCCATCTCCAAGCGGGATGGACTGCGCAATGACCACACGCGCAGTCTTTGCAGCGATCTCATGGGCCTGACGAAAAGTAAGCCCCTCCTCGCGCACCAGAGTATCTGCAAGTTCGGTGATCGTGATACAGGCCGCATCCGTATTGCGCCGCACGTTCGTTTCGTTGATTGAACATGCTGGCAAAAATGCCGTCAAAAGGTCGATGACCCGCCGCCCGCTTTCAAACGCTTCATAGCCCACCTGCTGAACCTCGCCCTCGCTGTCGTTCATGTCCGTAAACGGCGTATTGTGCATCGTGTTCACAACCATATCGCACCGACCAACAGTAACGGACGACAGGTGGCGCATATGCTCAATCGGTACCGGATTGCGCTTCTGCGGCATGATCGAACTTATCTGAACAAGAGAATTAGGCACGTAAAGCTGCCCGACCTCAAAGCTTGACCAGAACGCCATGTCCTGAACGACGCGCCCGAGATGAAGGAAGACCAGCTTCATCGCACTATAAAGCCCGGTCACATAGTCCACAGACGCGATACAGCCATAGGAATTGACCAGCGGCCCCTCAAATCCAAGAAGGTTGGCCATCCGCCTGCGGTCTATGGGAAAACCGGACGTCGTGATTGCTGCTGCCCCCATTGGACAATGCCCCAGATTTTCAATCGCAGCGGAAAGACGCGCCGCATCGCGGTTTACGACCTCGATGATCGCACCGAGGTAGTGACCAAACGTCGTCGGCTGTGCGGGCTGGCCATGCGTAAAAGCCACGATTAAAGTGTCCGCTTCCGCCTCTGCTTTTGCAACCAGTGCATTAGACAGCCCGACAATCCCTGAAAGCAAGCCCTCTGCTTTAGTGCGAAGAACCATCTTAAACAGCGTATGGTCCATATCATTGCGCGAGCGTGCAGTGTGAAGTGCGCCGCCTAAGTCACCGAGACGGCTCCGCAATTCTGCTTCGACGTAGAAGAAATAATCCTCGAACTCACCAGTGTAAGTCAAAGCGCCAATATCGGTCGCAGCCTCAACATCACGGAGCGCTACAGCAATTTTTGCCCCGTCGTCCGTCGACAAAATGCCGGTCTCAATCAACATCACCAAATGGGCCCGATTGATCGTCGCCATGTGGCCTGCATAATGCAATTTGACGCCCTCAAACAAAGGCGCAAGAACCGTCTCCTTGTAGGTCGGATCAGGGAAAACGCTTGTGTCTGTCATCCCTTCAATCCAGCCATAACGACACCGCGGATGATGAACCGCTGGAAAACCAGAAAAACAACCAGCGTCGGAATTGTGCTGACGGCCGCCCCGGTCATGATCAACTCCCACGCCACATCGGCCTCGTCGCCAAAGCCCGACAGGCCCACTGGTATCGTATACATATCAACTGAGTTGGTAACGATCAGAGGCCACAGGAACGCCGTCCAGTTGCCAAGGAACACAAAGATCGCCAAGGCGGCCAAAGCCGGCTTCACCAATGGCATCGCCACGGTCCACCAGATTTGTAACTCATTGAGCCCGTCGATGCGCGCCGCCTCAATGAAATCATCTGGGACACTCTCGAAGAATTGCTTCATCAAAAACGTGCCAAATGCCGTCATCATTCCCGGGAACATGATCCCCCAATAACTATCAAGCCACCCGAAACTCTGACTCATTAGATACCACGGGATCACCAGCATTTCGGTAGGGATCATCAACGTGGACAGGATCGCGATGAAGACAATCTGTCGTCCAGGAAAGCGAAACTTACATAGCGTGTAGCCAACCAGCGAGTCAAAAAGGAGGTTCGAGATCGTCGTCAGCGTGGCGATAATAATCGAATTTAAGAACCACCAATAAAACCGACCGTCCTCAAGAACGAAGGTATAGTTCTCGATTGTCGGCTCTTCGGGGATCAGATTGACGTTATAGACTTCGTGCGGCCATTTCAGCGACGTCGAGATCATGTAGGCAATCGGCATGACCATCAAAATGCCGCCGAAGAAAAGCACCAACCAGCGAATTATCTGCCCCATATTGCGCGGCTTGCGCGCGGGTTGCACGTTCAACAGCGCATCTGAAGAGGCGCGCGGAATATCTGAAGCCGCAACCATTTAGTTGCTCCTCAACAAGCGAAGCTGGATAAGCGAGACAATCAGCAAAATGGTAAATAAGACAACGGTCTGCGCGGCCGCATACCCCATGTCGAACCCATTGAACGCCGTGTCGTAGATCATCAGCACAAGCGGCTTCGTCGAATTCAAAGGACCGCCCGGATTGTTCGTCGTCATATTGAAGACGTGGTCAAATATGCGCAAAAAGCCGATGGACGAAAACACCACGATGAACACGATTGTCGGGCGCAAAAGCGGCAGTGTGATCTGCGTCAAGATTGTCCACCATCCGACCCCGTCAATCTTTGCAGCCTCGTAATAGCTTGTTGGAATGGCCCGAATTCCAGCCATGAAAATAATCACCTGAAACCCAAGCCCGGCCCAAACCGCTGGCGCCAACACAGACGGCAAAGCGTTGGTGGTTGAGTTCAAAAAACTGATCTGCGGAATTCCGAAACCCGCCAGAATGTTGTTGAACAATCCAACCGGTACATCCTGGTAAAACCAGCGCCAAACCCAGGCCATCGCAACCGCGCTTGTCATGAATGGCAGGAAATACAGCATCCTGAGGAATCCGTGCATAAACCTCAACTTATCAAGGTGATACGCAATCAAAAACGAAAGAACGAGGCTGAATGGTGTACCGATCAGCAGATACAAAAATGTATTCTGAAAGACTTTCCAGAAGGTTGGATCATTCCAAAGCTTCTCGTAGTTTTCCAGCCCCGCCCAGGTCCGATCTCCAAGAAGATTCCAGTTCTGAAAGCTGATCAGAATGGCATTCCCCGTCGGGTAAAACCTGATCACCACATAGAAAATCACTGGTAGAGCCAGGAAGCTCCAGGCCCAGACGATCTGCTTCTGGCGAATGGTGAGATTGCGATACATTGATGTCGCCCTTAGGGGTCGATAACGCCGCCCCGATCATCAAGACCGGAGCGGCAAGAACAGCATCAGTCGCTGTAATATTCGTCGAGGATCTTCTGCTCAGCTTCGGCGGCAATTGCGATACTGTCTTCGACGCTCATATCCTGAAGCTGGATACGCTCAACCATTTCAACCATTAGCTGGCGCTGCGCACTTTCGTTAGCGAATTTGGTTGTGTTGGCATAAGCCAGACCACGGATGAACGGTCCATAAACATCGTTGTTCGCATTTGCCTCAGTCAGACCAACCGATGGTTTCGCCGGCAGTTCGCCAACGACATCAAGCCAGATCTGCATCGCCTCATCCGAGGTGATGTATTCCATGAACTTCACTGAAGCATCATACTTTTCGCCCTCGGCCTTCGTGGTGATCGCGTTCACCCAATAGGACGAATAGTTCGATCGCGTGCCATCGGCAGTCGCCGGAAGCTCGGTTACGCCCCACTCAAGACCGCGTGTTTTATCAAGCGATCCAATCCGGAACGAGCCATCAATATGCATGCCCGCACGACCCGCTTTGAAGGCGGCTTGTGGTTCATCCATAAAGCCGATTGCCGAAACAGGGTTTTCGCCTTCAAACAGGTTTGTGTAGAACTCAAGTGCCTTCACGCCCGCTTCCGAATTGTAATTCACTGTTTGATAGTCGTTAGTGTAAGGCTCGCCGCCCATCTGACGGATCAGACCTTCGCGCCACCAGTGGTGATCTTGCGCGGTCATACCCGCCGTAACACCAACCTGAGTGATGTTGCCGGCGCCATCGAATTTCGTCATCGCAGCGGCTGCGGCTAAAAACTCTTCCAAATTTGTCGGCGGCTCAACACCGGCCTCTTCCATTAGACGCTTGTTGTAAAACAGGGCAAGCGATCGAACTGCCGTCGGCAAGGCCCAATAAGCATCGCCGTCCTTCATGGCCTGAACCATCGGGAAGAACTCTTCATCCACCATTGACGGCGGGAAAGTGTCGGCAGGAAGTGGCTGGATCAATTCAGCTTTCACGTAATCGTTCAACCATCCGTAAAACAACTGTACGACGTCAGGCCCCTCACCCGCTGGAATTGCCGCGGCAACTTTGGTGCGATAATCGGCATACGGAAAATGCGTCATCGTCACGGTAATATCCGGGTTCGCTGACTGGAAATTCTCAATCAACTGCTCCATCGCTGTGACACGAGCATCGAAGAAATACTGCCAGTACTCAATTTCGACCGCGTTGGCGGCGCTTGCGAACAAGGCCGTCGCCGAGGTCAGGCCAGCTGCGACCATGCCCTTAAAATGCTTTTTCATTGCATAACTCCCTAGATGGCAACTTTTGATTTTGTGACTCCTTCCTCCCGATTAACTCAACCAGATTGATTATTCAAATTATTTGAGTTAATCCGCGACTATGTTTCAGCACGCCCCCCTCCAAGGCAGCAATGCCGAGCGCTCACGCCACCAAAACCGGCAAGCCGTTCTGGGACAAATCCATCGTCAAGGCACCATGGGACGCGCGGAAATTGCCCGCGCTTTGTCCCTTTCAACCCAAGCCGTCAGCAACATCATTGCGGATCTTTCGGGCGACGGTCTATTGATTGAACGCGGGCACCTCAACGTTGGCCGCGGCCAACCCGCCAGACAATATGCGTTGAACCCAAAGGGTGGTTTCGCGCTTGGGATCGAAGTCCGACCAGATGCCGTCTTGTCAGCTCTTCTCAACATGGAAGGCCAAGCGGCCGTAACCAAGCGCGTCGCCCTGCAAAAGACAGACCCAGGCACAATCGTCGATACGGTCAAAACACTCTTTCACCATGCTCTAGCCGACGTGCCCAATGCCCGTCGCCGCATGCTTGGCGCCGGCATTGTCATGCCCGGTCCCTTCGGTGCGACTGGCATTGCAGGCCATGGCACGGGACTTGAAGACTGGTGCGACGTCGACCCAACCACACTCTTTTCCGATGCCCTCGGTCTTCCCGTCGAGGTCAGCAATGATGCCAATGCCGCCGCCATGGCCGAACGCCTCAGCGGTGCTGCGCAAGATCTTTCCACCTATGCCTACCTCTACTTTGGAGCAGGTCTCGGGCTTGGCCTTGTCAGCGGCGGCCACCTTGTTCAGGGCGCGTTCGGCAATGCAGGCGAAATCGGCCACATCCCTGCGCCCGGCTGCCGCGACAATCTCGAAAGCGCGCTCAGCCGTTCGTCGGTTCAAAGACATCTGCAGAGGGTCGGCAAAAAGGGCGACGATATCGAAGCACTAGATGAGCTTTTTACCCACGAAGACAACGACCTGTACGACTGGCTTAATCAAGCCACCGAGGCTCTCGCCTATGCAGTTACGATCGTTGAGAATATTTTTGATCCGGAAACGGTGATACTTGGCGGCGCAATGCCAGACCAGATCCTCAACCACTTCGTCGCGCACACGCTGCTTCCTGCCCAATCAGTCTCAAACCGCCCCAACCCCAAACTACCCCGCCTTCAACGCGGCACATCGGGGCGAATGACAGCGACACTCGGCGCCGCGGCCCTTGTCCTTCACCGAACGCTTTCGCCACAAATCGCCCACGCCCACTGATCGGACCACCAACAATGCCTCTCAAAGAAAGTGCCCGCATTGCGACAGACCAGGGCGCCCCGCGCATCCTGGACCTTTGGAGGGCCCTGACCGCGTTGCGCAGTATCGTGTCATTCATGAACACCGGGGCGCACCCCGACGACGAAACATCAGCCATGCTTGCAGCCCTGCGTTTTCGCGACGGTAT
>NZ_JBVCWP010000025.1:0-27207 GCF_057460485.1 Boseongicola sp. | reverse complement strand
GGACAGAGTACAAATACGACCGCAAGATTATTCTGAACCCACATCATCTTATGTTGCGGCCGCGCGATGGACATGACCTGTGGGTGGAAGATGCATTTTTGCGCATCCAGCCGGATGCCAAACTTCGCTGGTATTTCGACACTTTCGGAAATTCAATCGCCGAAGCCACCTTTGACCAACCTACCAAATCGTTGATCATAGAAAGCGAGTTGTTTCTGCGCCGCTACGCAACGGAAATCCTCGCGCGTCAGGGCGGGACACATAACTGTCCCTATCCCTTCGACTACTCGGATGCTGATGCGCTTGACCTCTATCCGTATCTCACTTTGCAGCACGCTGGCGATATCAACGTCCTGGACCAATGGCTTGATGCCAATTTTGTCGACCGGCCGGATAGCGCCTTCCTCTTCCTGAAAAGCCTCAACCACTCCATCCACCGCACTCTCGGCTATTCAGGCCGCGAGGAGATGGGCACACAAACTGCTGCCGAAACTATCTCAAAGGGTGTGGGTACTTGCCGTGATTTTGCGTTTCTTTTTATGGAGGCGACGCGAAGGTTCGGCTTTGCAGCACGGTTCGTGACTGGTTACCTGAATGATACCGCTGGCGGACCAGATGCGCCGGTTGGCGGCGGTTCAACTCATGCCTGGGCAGATATCTTCGTGCCGGGAGAAGGGTGGATTGAGTTCGATCCGACGAATAGGATCACGGCTGGAAGCGCATTGATCCGGGTTGCGACGACGCGGACACCGCAACAAGCCTCGCCGATTTCAGGCAGTTTTGACGGAGCCAAGGCGTCATGCCTTGGCCTGACGGTTTCGGTGGATGTTAGGGAAGCTGACAGCCAAACTTGAACCCGAACTCTGAACCTTTTTTGCAAACCTGAAAAGGTGCTGCGTATAAAAATCCGTGCGCCCCTCTCGATCACGACGTCGATCACATTTGCGCGGCTCAGATAGCCCTCAGCAAATACTGAGCCTGTAAGGGAGACCATCAGGACGGCAAGCGATGTTGTCAGCGACTTCTTATTGTTCCCCCATCTCGGCAGAAAAAATATCTTGTTGGTTGAAGTGCCTTTGGCTAATTCAATTTCCATATGGATGAGCGGGATTAAGCGTAGTGGTGGGTCCGAGGCAGGAAGCGCAGGCGGGTCTGTTCTCGGAGATCTCGCTTGATGATCATGATCGTCAAGATCATCTGCTGCGCTCGATTGATCGGCTTTCTAATCTTAGCCGCATCCGGTGGCATTTGGCGGATTTCTACTGTCACACGTGCCGCGCCTCGATAGCTCCGGAACTGCTGACACTGCCGCTCCGTATGCTTCATTTGGCGAAAGGCAGGTCGTGATGTCCTTGAGTGCTGTCACGGGCACGGGCAACGTGTTGGCGCAGCGCGTCCGGGCTCATCTCTGTCGAATTGTTGGAAAGGCGACTCCCATCACTTATCAAGCGCCCTGGACCTGTCACCACCAAACACGATCTACCAGCTTACGCTCGCGTTGGAGCGCCTGATGGAGGAAGATGCCGCCGCCATTCTGAATATGCGCAGGGAGCGCTATCAGAGAAGGCTTGGTTGAGACGGGCAGGGGAACGGCCTAGCCTTGCGAAGTAACCAGGTCAAATTCGTTTTGCTATTTCAAAACATCGCCTGAAATCATTCGCTTGGCTGTCATGCTATTCATCCGGCTTACGCTGTCGCTGCGAAGCGTGAAGTATTCGCTATGCCAGAGCTGGATCGACGTCCGCCACGAGACAGTCCGGTTTCGGTGGAACAGATTTGGGCCGATGTTCACCGCCGGGATCTGGAAGAGGCGAATACCCGAAAAATCTTGTGTGATTGAGAATTCCGTCATGGTCCCCAGCCGTTGCGCTCTTTGGTCAAACCGAGACACCGCGCAGGAGGTCTTCGCGGGCGACCTCGCCCTTGCGGCCAGACAGGCTGACCGAGCCGCGCTTCAGGACGTAGAAAGTGTCGCCTAGGTCGTAGGCGAAGCTGAAGTATTGCTCGACGAGGACGATCGCCATTTCGGCCTGTTCGCGCAGAAGGCTGATCACGTCGCCGATCTGCTGAATGATGTTGGGTTGGATGCCTTCAGTTGGCTCGTCAAGAAGGAGAAGTTTCGGCTTGGCGATGAGCGCGCGAGCGATGGCAAGTTGTTGCTGCTGGCCGCCAGAGAGGTCACCGCCGCGACGGTGGAGGAAGTCTTTCAGGATCGGAAAGAGGTCGAAAATTTCGTCCGGCACGAAGTGTTCGGAGCGGGGCAGACAGGCGAAGCCGGTTTCGAGATTTTCGCGAACCGTGAGCAGCGGGAAGATATCGCGCCCTTGCGGGACGTAGGCCACGCCCATTTGCGCAAGCGCATGGGCGCGGGGCTTTTTCAAAGGTGTGCCGGTCAGGTTAATTGTACCGCCCGATGTCGGATGGGTGCCTGAAATGGCTTTGAGAAGGCTTGTTTTGCCAACGCCATTGGTACCCATTATGCAGGTGATCTCGCCCTTGCGCGCAGTGATATCAATGCCATTCAGAATTTGGCTACCGCCGTAATGAAGGGTCAGACCTGCGGTTTTGAGGATGTCAGCGTCCAAGGTAAACCTCGATTACTTTCTGGTTTTGCGTCACGTGGTCGATCGAGCCTTCGGCGAGTACCGAGCCTTCGTGGAGAACCGACACGCGGCAATCAAGGCGGCGGACGAACTCCATGTCGTGTTCCACAACGACGACGGCGCGGGTTTTGGCGGCTTCGCGCAGGATGTCTGTGGTGTGTTCACGCTCGGCCGGGGTCATGCCCGCTGCGGGTTCATCGACAAGGAGAAGCTTGGGTTCTTGTGCCAGCAACATGCCAATTTCCAGCCATTGCTTTTGGCCGTGAGAGAGCTCTCCGGCCTTGCGACGGAGGGCGGATTCCAGGCCGATTTCTGACGCGAGCTCTTCAATGCGGGTTTGGTCGTCGCGGGACGCTTTGAAGAGCAGGACCGAGAACGGGCCGCGGTTCTTTTTGAGGGCCAGCAGAAGGTTGTCGGCGACGGATTGGTCCTCGAAAACCGTGGGCTTCTGGAATTTACGACCAACACCTGCTTGCGCAATGCTGCTTTCGGACATGTGCAATAGCGAGATGGCCCTGTCACCGTAGATCACACGGCCTTCCTCGGGGCGCGTTTTGCCGGTGATGATGTCCATGAAGGTAGTTTTGCCTGCACCGTTGGGGCCGATCACGGCACGGAGTTCTTTTTCGGCAATCTGGAAGGATAGGTTGTTGATGGCTTTGAAGCCGTCAAATGAGACCGAGACGCCTGAAACTTCTAGGAGGGTGGTCATTTTTCGGCCTCCTGTTCGCGCAAGGCGCCGGGATCAGGGCCGAGATCGGCGCCAAAGCGGTTCGGGCTTTTGCGATCTATGAAGATGTCGACAAGGCCACCGATGCCTTTGGGGGCGAAAAGTGTGATGGCGACGAAGGAAAAACCAAGGAGGACGATCCACCAGTCGACCCATTGGATCGTATAAAATCCCAGGTTGATGTTAGGGGCCTGGCCGCCGGTGAACCATGTCGAAAGCAGCGAAACGAAAGCAGCGCCAATGACGGCGCCGTAAAGGCGGCCCCGGCCTCCGATGGCGACCCAGACCGCGAGGTAAATCGAGGCGATGGGGGCCATTTCAGCTGGATTTATGATACCTGCCTGGGGGTAGTAGAGCGCGCCGGCGATGCCCGCGAGGACCGCCGTCAGAGTGAAGATGAACAGTTTGAAGCCCTCAACAGGGTAGCCGAGAAAGCGCACGCGGGTTTCGTCGTCGCGGATGGCACGGATCACGCTGCCGAACTTGCCGGAGACGATCCAGGCACAGATAATGTAGCCGAGCCCGAGTGCGATGGCGGATGCCCAAAAGAACCAGAGCGAGACGGTGGATTGTGGAAAGTCGTCGAGGCCGGGCAGGTTTTGCAGGCCGGAGAGGCCGTTATTGCCGCGCAGGCCGCTGTCGTTTTGGAAGAGGTGCAGCGAGAGGGCCAGCGTCATCGCCTGGGTCAGGATCGACAGATAGACACCAGTGACGCGGCTGCGGAAGGCGAGCCAGCCGAAGATCAGAGCGAGGAGGCCGGGCACGAGGACGACTGCGGCGAGTTGCAATGGCAGCGAGTGGGCGAAGGCCCAGATGGGCGGAAATTCTGAGGCGCCGACAACGCCGAAGATTTGGCCTGCGATACCGTCGGATATTTCTTGTGGCGTGGCGGGTAGGGGGGCAGCTTTGAGGCTTTCGATGACGATAAGTTCGGTGCGCGCATACATCAGCCACATGCCGATGGCGTAGCCGCCAAGGCCAAAGAACGCCATGTGGCCAAGCGAAAGAATGCCGCAATAGCCCCAGACAAGATCCATCGCCAGGGCGACGAGGCAGAGGCAAAGAGTTTTACCCAAAGTTTTGATAAAGCTGGTGGAAATGATACCTAGGCCGAGGCCGTCGGACAGGATCGTCACGGCGATTGTGAAGAGCCCAAGGGCTGCGAGGAAGACCAGTACGGACGGGAAGCGCAGGGCGAGGGGTTGGCGACGAAGGCCGCTTGCGAGGGTGGCGTCGGTCATAGAGTTGCGCCGCCGTTGACGTCGCGGGGATGGGGCTTTCTCTCACTCATTGCGGCGCCATTTGTTGCCTTACGGCGATTTCTAGGAATCGCCGTAAGGCCCCCAGACCTCGGAGTATTTTTACCAAGAAGAATGCGTGGATCGCTTAACAAGATTGAAAGTCTCTGCATGTTACGCTTCTGCCGCGCGGCCCTTGAGGGCGATGATGCCTTTGGGGCGGAACTGAATGAACAGGATGATGAAGAGGATCATGTAGGTTTGTGCGGCCAGCGTGTTTGAGGGGTTCATCCACTCGATGCCTTTTTGAATCGTTCCGACCATGGTCGCGCCCAAAAGCGTGCCCCAGATGTTGCCGACGCCTCCGACGACGACGGTCATGAAGGATTGCACGATATAGTCCGTGCCCATTTCCGAAGTGACTTTTGCGTAAAGGCCGATGGCCACGCCCGCGACGCCTGCAATGCCGGAGCCGAGGCCAAAGGTGAGCATGTTTATCTTGTCCGGGTTGATACCCATCGAGGCGGCCATGCGAGGGTTTTGGGTGACCGCGCGCACTTCAAGGCCAAGGCGGGTGCGGTTCATGATGAAGAGGAAAAGGCAGAGGAACATCAGGGCGAGGACGAAGATTGCGATGCGGATGTAGCTGATCGAGACGATATCGTTGATCACAAGCGAGCCATCGAGCCATGCGGGTGACGTGAGCGGGCGGGCTTGAGTGCCGAAGATATTCTTTGCAATCTGTTGCAGCGCGATGGAAATGCCGAAGGTGGCAAGCAAGGTTTCCAGCGGGCGGTGGTAGAGGTGGCGAATAACCAGGCGCTCCATCGCGACGCCCGCGGCGAAGGTGATTGTAAAGGCGAGCGGAAGCGCGAGGGCGATTGAGAGCGTGTAGTCAGGCACGAAAAGCTGGACCACGTAGCCGGTGTAAGCGCCCATCATGATAAACTCACCGTGGGCCATGTTGATCACGCCCATGACGCCGAAAGTAATGGCAAGGCCGATGGCAGCGAGGAAGTAGATCGAGGCAAGGGACAGGGCGTCGAGGCCGAGGTCGGCGGCTTGATTAATGGCGACTTTGCTTTCGATTGCTGCGAGGGCCGCCTTTGCCGCAAGGGCCACGGCGGGTGGTGCGCCCGTGTAGCGTTCGAAAAAGACGCTTGCGTCGATGGCGGTGTCGATTTCGGTATCTGTCGCTACGGCGTCCACTGCGCCTGCCGCGGCAAGGGCGGCATAAGCGATGTCTCGTGCGGCTTCGGTGTTTAGCGATGCGAGCTGGATGCCGCCGACGGCGCCGTCTGTGACGTTGGCAACGAGGGCCTCTCGCTGCTCGGCGCGCGCAATTCGGGGTTTAGCGACGCCTGCCTCGACGAGGAGGTCATAAGCCGCGGCGCGCGGAAAGGTTTCGGAACCGGGAGTGAGGGCGCGGGCGATATCGGTGCCTTCGGGAAGGGTCGCTGCGGTTTCGACGCGTGTGGCGACAAGCGGGTTCAGCGCGGCGCGCACATCGACGCCAAGGTCGCCTGCGAAGCCGTTGATTGCGGTGATGCGTTCATCGTCGGTGTCGCCGAAGCGAATTGTGAGGAGCCGTTCAAGGCGGATTTTAGAGGCCTTAATATCCGCGTTTGGCTCGCTTTCGGTGCTGGACCGCAAGGCGGCAAGGTGCGACTTTTCCGCGCCACGTTCGATTGCGGCAACGGCGCGGAGACGCTCCGTCGGGTCTGGATCGCTTAGCTGAAATTGCACGAGGGCGGTGCCGATCATGCTGCGGATGCCGGAATTGGGTTTCAGTTGCGTGTAGTCGTCTTCAAGTGCTTGGCCGATTTCCATGTCGTTAGATATGTCGAAAATCTGAAGTGTGTCTCGGTCAATTTCTGTCGCGAAAACGAAGACACCAGTGGCTTTGTTGAACCACATTTCCTTAGCTTGCCAGCGGTTCAGGACGACCTGAGCTTCTGGCAACCCGCTCGCGGCCAGCGCGTCAATGGCTGGGCCGATGGTGCGGCGGGAGCTTTTGGCGATAGCTTCGCCATATTCCTGCAAGAGCATTTGGATTTGCGCGTCGGATTGTTGGGCTGACGCCGGTTGACTCGTCAAAAGAAAGACCGCCAGAAGGGAAGTGAGGATGGCCCGCATGTGCTGCTCCGCTTGGAATCGAAGGGCGAGGGTCGCCCTTCGGTTTGCTTAATTAAGCTTTTAGTTTCAGATCAGTAGTTAGATTTGATCTGCACGCAGCTTTCGGTTTCGGTGTTGTACATGCCGCACCCAAGCTCGGCCCAGTCAGAGACCAGAACGGCCGATTCTGGCAAGAAGTCGGTCCAAGCATCGCCCGGCACTTCTGCAGTCTGGCTGATGATGTCAAACTGGCCGTCTGCCTGAATTTCACCGATCAGAACCGGCTTGGAGAGATGGTGGTTTGGCAGCATGACTGCTGTGCCGCCTGTCAGGTTCGGAAATTCCTGACCGTACATGGCAGTGCGGACCGCATCGACATCGGTGGTACCGGCTGCTTCAACCGCGTTTACCCACATGTTGAAGCCGATATAGTGCGCTTCCATTGGATCGTTGGTGACACGCTCTTCGCCCATGCGGGCTTTCCATGCGGCGATCCAGCCTTCGTTGGCTTCGGTATCGGCGGACTGGAAGTAGTTCCACGCTGCAAGGTGGCCGACGAGGTTCGATGTGTCGAGACCCGACAGTTCTTCTTCACCGACCGAGAAAGCCACAACCGGGATGTCGTCTGCCGAGATACCGGCGGCGGCGAGTTCTTTGTAAAAGCCGACGTTGGCGTCGCCGTTGATCGTGGAGATCACGCCGACTTTTTTGCCGTCTGCGCCAAGGGCCACGACGTCAGCCACGATTTTGGACCAGTCGGAGTGGCCGAAAGGCGTGTAGTTGACGAAGATGTCGTCCGCCGCGATGCCCTGTTGCTGAAGGTAGCTTTCGAGGATGTTGTTTGTGGTGCGCGGGTAGACGTAGTCGGTCCCGAGAAGGGCGAATTTTTCAACGCCAAGCTCTTCAAGGAAGTAATCCGTGGCCGGGATAGCCTGCTGATTTGGGGCCGCGCCTGTGTAGAAGACGTTCTTTGAACTTTCTTCGCCTTCATACTGAACAGGGTAGAAGAGGAGGCCGTTCAGTTCTTCGATTACTGGAAGAACGGACTTGCGGCTGACGGATGTCCAGTTGCCAAAAGTGACGTCTACTTCGTGTACCGTAAGCAGTTCGCGGGCTTTTTCAGCGAAAAGCGGCCAGTCGGACGCAGGGTCAACGACGACGGCTTCCAGTTCGCAGCCAAGCACGCCACCAGCAGCGTTTTGCTGTTCGATCAGCATTTCCATCGTGTCTTTCAGGGTGGTTTCCGAGATTGCCATCGTGCCAGAGAGCGAGTGCAGAACACCAACTTTGATCGGGCAGCTTGCCTCTTGGGCAAAGCCCGGCAAGCTAGATGCCAACAAAGCGGCAGCGGTTGTTGTGGTTAACAGTTTCATCGACATCGCGAATAATCCTTCGTGCGACATGCGCAGAGGTCTTGCCAACAGCAGGTCTGAAGACCAAATATCCCCCACGCAATTTTCATTGCGAAGTGCGGTGGTGTGTGGAGTGAACGGCCAACACCATCGCACGCTTTCGTTTCGGCAGCAGGTGCCGACGGAGAAACTCTGCCGCAATGCAGCGAAAAGGGTAGGCGGTGCGAGGCGTTGCGCCGGTCGACACGAGCCAGATGCACAAAATTTCACCCCTTTGAGGGGCTGTGCTGTTTTTTTGCGCAGCAGGGATTCTGGAAGACTTAGGAGTCAGTCTTGAACGACTCGTGCGTATTGAGCGGGGGGTGTTTCGCCGAACGGGTTGAGGGTGTCGGCGCCTGCTTGGCGATCGGCCGGGGTGGGATCGGGTAAGATGAGTATTAGGCAAGTGGCGACGTCGCGGTCTGCTTTGCGGCCGGCCCATTCGGCATCTCCAGCGTCACGATTAAAAGTGGCGCGGCTGAGAAGGGCGGCTTGGGCGTATTTGCTGTTGATGCGGATCGACAGGGCCTTGGCGGCGTTTTCTTCTGTTGTGAGAGCGTCGAGGACCGCAATCATACTGGCGCGGTGGCGTTCGGTGACGGAGGATGCGCCGTCTCGGAGCAGCCATTGATGCTCCATCTGGGCGGAAAGCCTTCCGGTGCAGGTGGCAAAAAGGTCATGCAAGTCGGGGCCCGCGACGGCCGTTGCCGGAAGAAGAGCCGCAAGGCCGGTGATCGCCCACAGTTTTTTTAAACCGCTCATATGATAAGCTTCAGGCATAATTTTTAAGCAAGCAATGCATCTTGGGTACTCTAATCCTGAAGTGATGCACTTGTGCAAAGGTGCCGTGACCGCAGGCGCAAAGCGCGGTGACGCGAGACTTGGCGCAGTGCGGCATCCTGCACCACAGAGCGTGACCGCCTTGGGCACCGATCATTTTGATGAAGTAAAACTGTGTGAATAGTCTTACGAAGCGACGGGCTTTTCACGGTTGGCACTGCAGACGCCTAAGGAAAAGGACGCGTAAAGAGCGTCAGATTTGATTGGAAATATCGAGATTTAGGGCAGCCAACCGGCGAGGTCTGATGACAATCGGTTACATGCGATCCAGAAGATCCGGCCTTCGCGTGTTTTGTTGCATGCCGATTAGTTTGTGGTGACGCCGCTTGAAGAGGCGTTGCCTGGGCTTCACTCTTGGGCGCATTTAAAGTGTAGACCACAAAGATCGCGCGGGCCTGAGGCCCGCGAGGTCGATGGTCTTTGTGTAGAATTTACCCAACAGCTTTAAGGAAAGCTGATTATTGGAGCGGGCGATGAGATTCGAACTCACGACCCTTACCTTGGCAAGGTAATGCTCTACCCCTGAGCTACGCCCGCATCCTTGGGTGTGGCGGAGATATAAACTCCTCGCCGGACTGGCAAGGGGAAAATTCGCGACATTTGCAGTTTTAGGCCGTGTTTAGTGCGCGATATCGGTGCTGGGCTTGAAGTCGGTTTCTGTGGAGTGGTTTGGCGCGCGGGCGCGGCGGTCTTACCAATGCGCCGGAACCGGGGTCGGGGACAGGATTTGGGTGATTTGGCGCGCCGTGTTTGGCGCCATTTCGGTCAGCATCACTCGGGTGGTGTAGCTGCCGTACATTTTTCCGTCGTCGCCAAAGAAATACCAGTCGCGCACCTGTGCGGCGTCAAACGCCACGGGATCGCCGACGTGCTTGGTTTCGGTTGTTTTGGGCTCGTTCGCGAGAATGCCGACGTAGCGGCCATCGCGCATGGCAAAAGGCGAAACCCAGACGACTTCGTCGTCGCTGCCATAGCCGGACATAACGATTTTGATCGCAGCATTGTCGCGTGCGATGCCGTTGTCATCCAACGTGTAGTCAAGGAATGACCCAAGATGAGTGCGGGCCTGTTCTTCGGCTACGGTAATCGCGGTGGCGCGGGTTTGCGCGGTGATGATCGGATCACTTGCGCCAGCTTGCGCAGGGCCGATGCTGTAGCTTGCGTTGGCGGCGACAAAATTTACGCTGAGCAGGACAAGGCCAAAAACACGTCCGCGCATTTTCCAGTTCATGGGTTCGCTCCTTCGCAACGGTTGCTGGAAACTCGGCTGCGAATGGGGCGGATTAACTACAACAATGAGGCAATAGCTGGATAATTGCGGCCGTTCGCGAAACACCGAAGGCTACGCTGGAGGTCGGTCTAGGGGTCGTGAATTGCGAAATCGTTAATGCGTGGTCAGGCGGCGGTGCCGCTGCGGTCCGGATTGGCGAACTGGATCACGTCCCAGCGATTGCCCCATAGGTCGGCCCAGACGGCGACGCGGCCATAGGGTTCAACGCGGATGGACCTTCGAAGCGACCGCCTGCGGCTTCGATAAGGGCGTGATCTGTGTTGAACTCGAGAGTTTCGAGGAACAGCCAGACGCGACCCCTGCCCTGGTTGCCGATTGCTTTGCGTTGATGGCGCGTGCGAGCAGGATATCGGTGTCCGCGCCGGGTGGCGAGATGCGGCCGCAGCGTTTTTTTCGTCGCCAAGATCGGTGTCTTCGTTCAGATCGAAACCGATGGCCTCATCATAGTCAGGGATGAGGAAAGAGAAGAGGGCGATACGATTTCGCACTTCGATGCTTTGGCGTTTGTGTAGTGGGCGTTCAGGGGATGCTATACAGGTGCTTTTGCCAAGGTTTACATCATCAGGGCGCCTAGGGGGCGTTCAGTAAAGACGCGGGCGTTGTCACCGGGAGACGATCCGGCCCAATAGACCCAGAGGCGAGTCAGGTTCTTATCGTCAATCCAGACCAGACCGCCTTTTTCAAGGCTGCACAGGTTGGTGCCGGTGCAGGTGACGCTTGTGTTGTCGAGGAAGTCTGTGGCGCCCATGGTATCCTGGTACGCGGCGATGCCGAGGATTGGTGCGTCGAAGTCGACAAAGCCGTAGTGGGCGCCGGAATGGCTGTCAAAAAACACTTAGTGGCTGGCGACTTCGGTGCCAGCGGTGATGCGTCCCTCAACGCCGCCGATGTCGACACGAATTGGGGCATCGAGGACGATATTCTGGTCCTTATTGAAGGCGTAGAGGTGGGTCTGTGTTGAGTTGTCTTCACCCACCGCGAAGGGCGTTTCAGTTTTCAGGATGTTGAATTCACCTTGCCCGGTCTGGCGCAGGATTTGGCCGTTGAGGACGATGGCTTGCGCCGGTGTGGTGAGGGGGGGCGGAATAGGGGGAGGGCAGCGAGACGGTGCATTGAGCGCGTCCTGGGTTTTGGTGTAGTTTCTGGAGGAAATAGCACGGTTGTACGGGTGTGGGGTCACATGGGCTGAAGGGGGAGTTGGGGCTCTGGCCTCCCCCGGGATTTTAAGGACCCAAGGAAGGGTGGGGGTGCAGAGGATCGCGGAGAACCGGGAAGGAATTGGCCACGCTCAGGCGCGGCTATTTAGTCGAGAGAAGAGTTTTCGCTCGGGGGCGATATCCGCGTGTTGCCTCGACCAAATCTTCGGGGTAGGCATGCGCATATGAAAAAGGTTCCAAAAGAGACCACCGACGATGCGCTTATTCAGGAGTTCCTGAACAAGGGTGGAAAAGTAAGCATTGGGAAGACCAAACCACTCGCGGCCGAGTTAGGTTTGAGTAACAATGCGTGGAACAATAAGCTGACCAAAGAAGAGAAAGCCGCCCGCGACAAGAAATAAATTTCTTGTGTTTTGGGCTTTTCTTTTGAAATCAGAGGCTTCGTGAGCGCTATTGTGTCGTTAACTCACGCGATAGGATTTGACGACCGGCTGGGAAAACCTCGCGATATGATGCCATAATTTGGCCGTCTGCTTTGCGTATCCCGGCCTCGGCGAGTTGCGAACGGGCAGGCACAGTGGAATAAAAAGCCCAAGAGCGACCGGCGAAGTTTGGATTTATCGGCTTCGTTTTGGGCGGAGCGAGTTCGCTGATTATCGCTATTTAACTCTCGGTGTTTTTCGGGCTGGCGGAGCAGAGCAGCGGCACTTTAATAGGCGAGATCGCGGCTGAGATTAAGTAGATTGCGGCGCGCATATTGTCAGGCGAGCCTGCGCCAGAACCCACACCTCTGCCAGCGGACTACGGGCGCGTCATCACGATTTCTGGGCTTTATCTTGCAGGCATAGCGGTCGTGCTTGGGGGCATCGGACATTGTCGGAATGAACCGCACCAGCTTGCCTATATGCGGTGGGTTTTAGTGTCACGGCCTTTGTCATGCAGCAGATATTCTGGTTGGCGATACTGATCTGCGGCGTGGTCTTACTTGTGAGCATCATCGGACATGCTTAACAGAATTGCGGCCGGTTAGAGCGCGCAACAGCCAGACTTAAGTCCGCCGCTGCACTTACCAAACTACTCCAGCTCGACCAGCAGGTCCTTCACGTTCTAATTGGCTGAAAGTAGTTGCTGAAAGCAGGCCATTTCTCTTCAACTTCTTTGCCCAATTAAGCTTGGTAAGCAGACACATATGGGGAAATTATGCATGGTCCTTTTCGTTTCGTTTATATCTGCGCAGGCGTCATTTTCCGAGCCAGAGCCTCACGAGATCTGTGCCGAGGCGATCAAGGCTATGGAGGTCCTTTGGAAAGGGCACTCGGACCTTTTCACCGTCAACATCAACGTCGTTGGCTGGCAACAAGGCGACGCACAAGAACGAGAGATTGCGAAGGCAAATGCTGACATAAGCGCAGCCCCCCTTGACCAAGCTGAACCATACATGGTGCGTCTCATGGAGCTTTGTGCAGACTAATGAACCGAGTTGTGTTTTCTTGAGCAGAGTGGGCGAACCGCACCTGCTGCGCTACTGCGTTAAATCCTCGCGCTAATCCAAAATATGGACGGTTTTGTGTGTTGCCTGGATGTCTATTTTAAACTGGACGGTTTCAGAATTCTTACAAAAAGCAATGTTGTCATTATGAGTGGCAATGCGGACCTCTCCTTGCCACGTGAGCAAATCCTGTTCCACTTTGACAAGCTCCGGGAGCTGATAAGACCCCAGAACGCAAATGCAGGCGACGTTGTCTGGTAGAATTGCCGAGATCGGCAGGGCTATGCCAGAGGCCGCATTTAGGTCCGGTTGCTTCGGCTCGAATATGTCATCGTCGCGCGCATCCATACCTAAAGCCGTGAGGATTTTTGCGGTGAGCATTGCGATGAACAACGAATTTTTAGGTCAGCGTGGAAAGTAAATACCTCTGGATATGAGGCAGCATTTTGGAGCGGATTTACCGCGTCCACGTTGGTTGAAGCATGGGTCGTGCAGGTTTTTAGCCGAGGACCCGTTACTCCAACTCGACCAGCAAGTCCTTAGCATCAATCTGCGCGCCCGGCGTCACATGCACAGCTTTTACTATTGCGTCGCGTTCGGCGTGGATGCCGGTTTCCATTTTCATGGCCTCGATCGTCAGCATCAGATCGCCCTCTTTGACTTTGCCACCGGCCTGAATAGCGACCGAGGCGACGACGCCGGGCATCGGCGCGCCGACGTGGTTTTCGTTTCCAAGTTCGGCCTTGGGGCGGGCGGCTTGCGCGCCGGTCGAGGAGCGGTCTGCGACACGCACGATACGGGGTTGGCCGTTCAACTCGAAGAAGACCTTGGCTTCGCCTTCGGTGTTCGTGTCGGCGATGGCCTGACAGCGAATTTCCAAGGTTTTGCCGGGGTCGATTTCGACAGAGATCTCATCACCGGGGGCCATGCCGTAGAAGAAATTCTTTGTCGGCAATGTGCGGACGGGACCGTAGGTGTCGTGGCGGCCCATGTAGTCGAGATAAACTTTGGGGTACATGAGGTAGCCGTTTAGATCCTCGTCGTCGATGTCCATGCCGTCGAGTTTTGCCGACAATTCTGTACGGGTTTTCTCGATGTCGACACTTGTGGCGTGAAGGCCGGGGCGGTCGGTTGAGCCTCGTTCGCCTTTGAGGATCTTCTTCTGGATCGCTTTTGGCCAACCACCCGGAGGTTGGCCGAGGTTGCCACGCATCATGTCGATCACGCTATCAGGGAAGGAGACGTCCTTTTTCGGGTCTTCAACGTCCGCGCGACTAAGATTTTGCGACACCATCATCAGGGCCATGTCGCCGACAACCTTGGAGGATGGCGTGACTTTGACTATATCGCCGAACATCTGGTTCACGTCGGCGTACATTTCGGCCACCTCGTGCCAGCGTTCCTCAAGGCCAAGGGAGCGGGCCTGTGCTTTGAGATTGGTGAACTGGCCACCGGGCATCTCGTGGAGATAGACCTCGGAGGCGGGGGCCTGCAGGCCGCTTTCAAACGCCGCGTAGTGGCTGCGCACGGTTTCCCAGTAGTTCGACATTTCGCGCACCGCGCCAATGTCGAGGCGGGTGTCGCGATCGTGGCCAGCAAGGGCCTCGACAATAGTGCCGAGCGTGGCCTGAGACGTGTTGCCGGACAGGGCGTCCATGGCGCAGTCGACGGCGTCTACGCCTGCTTCGGACGCGGCAAGGATGGTCGCGCAGGCGATGCCGGCGGTATCGTGGGTGTGGAAGTGGATCGGCAGGCCGACCTCGTCTTTCAGGGCCTTGATTAGGATGCGGGCTGCGGCGGGTTTCAAGAGCCCTGCCATGTCTTTGAGGCCGAGGACGTGTGCGCCGGCGGCCTTTAGATCTTTGCCCATATTTACGTAGTATTTCAGGTCGTATTTTGCGCGCTCCGGGTTTTGGATGTCGCCAGTGTAGCAGATGGTGCCTTCGCAGACTTTGTTGTTTTCTACGACGGCGTCCATGGCGACGCGCATGTTGTCGACCCAGTTCAGGCTGTCAAATACGCGGAACACGTCGACGCCGGTTTCCGCTGCCTGTTTCACGAAGAACTGCACCACGTTGTCGGGGTAGTTGGTGTAGCCAACGCCGTTGGCTCCGCGTAGCAGCATCTGGGTCATAAGGTTCGGCATGCGCTGACGCAGATCGCGCAGGCGCTGCCACGGGCATTCCTGCAGGAAACGGTAAGAAACGTCGAAGGTGGCTCCGCCCCAGCATTCCATCGAGAAAAGCTGCGGCAAGTTGGCGGCATAAGCGGGGGCGGCGTTGATCATGTCGATCGAGCGCATCCGCGTGGCCAAAAGCGACTGGTGGCCGTCGCGCATTGTGGTGTCGGTGATCAGAAGTTGCTTCTGGTCGAGCATCCAGTCGGCCAGCGCTTCGGGGCCGAATTCTTCAAGAATATTGCGGGTGCCGGGGGGGGGGCGTCGGTGCGCAGCTTGGGCGCGATGGGGTCGCGGGCCTCGGCGTGCGGTTTCGGACGGCCTTCGGTTTCTGGGTGACCGTTTACCGTGATGTCGGCGATATAGGTCAGGATCTTCGTCGCGCGATCGCGGCGTTTTTTGAAGTCGAAAAGCTCGGGCGTCTCGTCGATAAACTTGGTGTGGTATTCATTGTTGAGGAACGTCGGGTGCTTTAGGAGGTTTTCGACGAAGGCGATGTTTGTGGACACGCCACGGATGCGAAATTCACGAAGCGCGCGGTCCATGCGGGCGATGGCAGCTTCGGGAGTGGGCGCCCATGCGGTGACTTTTTCGAGAAGTGAATCGTAATAGCGTGTGATGACAGCGCCGGAATACGCCGTGCCACCGTCAAGGCGGATGCCCATACCTGTGGCGCCCCGGTAGGCGGTGATGCGACCATAATCGGGGATGAAATTGTTGGTTGGGTCTTCGGTCGTCACGCGGCACTGGATCGCGTGTCCGTTCAACATGACGTCGTATTGCGAGGCGGTGCCAGTGGCTTCCACAAGGCTTTTGCCCTCGGCGATCTTGATCTGGGCTTGCACGATGTCGATGCCGGTGACTTCCTCGGTCACGGTGTGTTCGACCTGTACTCGGGGGTTCACTTCGATGAAGTAGAACTCGCCGTTTTCCATATCCATGAGGAATTCGATGGTGCCGGCGCATTCGTAGTCTACGGCTTCGGCAATCTTCTTGCCGAGCGCGCAGATGCGTTCGCGCTGGGCGGCGGAAAGGTAGGGCGCGGGCGCGCGTTCGACGACTTTTTGGTTGCGGCGCTGGACCGAGCAGTCACGCTCCCAAAGGTGGTAGATGTTGCCGTGGCTGTCGCCGAGGATCTGTACCTCGACGTGGCGAGCTTTCATGATCATCTTTTCAAGATAACCTTCACCGTTGCCAAACGCGGCTTCAGCTTCACGCCGTCCTTCGAGAACTTTTTCTTCCAGTTCGTCTTCGCTGTTGATCGCGCGCATGCCGCGTCCGCCACCGCCCCACGAAGCTTTGAGCATCAGCGGATAGCCAACGTTTGCAGCTTGTTTTTTGATCTTGGCCATGTCGTCGCCGAGGACTTCGGTCGCCGGTATTACAGGCACGTCGGCTTTTATCGCAACCTTGCGCGCGGAGGCTTTGTCGCCAAGCGCGCGCATGGTGTCGGCCTTGGGGCCTATAAAGGTGATGCCGTTGTTGGAACAGGCGTCGACGAAATCGGGATTTTCCGACAGGAGGCCGTAGCCGGGGTGGATGGCGTCGGCACCGCAGGCGCGGGCGACGCGTATGATGTCGTCGATGGACAGGTAGGCAGCGACGGGGCCGAGGCCCTTGCCGATCTGGTAGGCTTCGTCCGCTTTGAAGCGGTGGAGGCTGAGTTTGTCCTCTTCGGCGTAGACGGCAACGGTGCGTTTACCTAACTCGTTGGCGGCGCGCATGACGCGGATGGCGATTTCTCCACGGTTGGCGATGAGGATTTTCTGAAAATCAGCCATGGGTGTGCCTTCCTTTTGCAGTTGCAGCATTTGTTAGCGGCCACGCGGGGTCTGGGCAAGGTTGTTGTTGGAATTATGGCGGGGTCTCTCGCACATTGCATGTCAATGTGCTGTCGACTGGTTATTGCAAGCAATCGCTATAAACGAGGTATTTTGGAAAGGTGAAGCGGATTGGGTCAGGCCCAATCGGGACGGATGAGCGCGCCTTTAAGATCCCAGAGCGTGCGGGTGCCGAGGTTGCCCATCACCAGTTCAATGTCATCGCGCAGAATGTGCATTAGGTGGGGCGGACCTTTTTCGCCAAGGGCGCCGACTGCGTAGTGCCATGCCCTGCCCATCATCACGAAGTCAGCCCCAAGCGCGAGGGCACGCAGGATGTCGGTGCCGCAGGTGACGCCGCTGTCAAAAATGAGCGGCGTGTCGGGAACGGCTTTGCGGATTCTGGGCAGTTGGTGGATGGACGCAGGCCCGGCGTCGAATTGGCGGCCCGTGTGGTTAGAGACCCAGATTGCATCGGCGCCCTTTTCGACGAGGCGTTTTGCGTCGTCTTCTTTCAGCACGCCTTTTACAATCATCGGTCCTTTCCAGAGGGCGCGGATTTCGTCGATGTCGGACCAGGACGGCTGGCCCCGGATGATGTGGCCTGCATGGGCCATCGAGTCGAACTTATTGCTTTTGTCGACGTAGCTTTCACCGAATTTGAGGCTTGGGATGCCTTCTTGCAGGGTGCCTATGGTCCATGCCGGGTGAGTCATCATCGACCAGATCATTTGCGCATTAAGGCGCGGCGGGATTTGCAGATTGGCGCGGCGCTGCCGTTCGCGGCGGCTGTCGACGGGGACGTCTGCGGTCAGCACCAGCGTGTGAAAACCTGATCTGGTCGCACGATCCAGCATGTCGGCGCGGATGGCTTTGTCATGCGGCATGTAAAGCTGGAACCAGCCCTGATCGCCGATGTGGGGCGCTAGCGTTTCCGGCACGACTGTGGCGGTGGTCGACATCGTGTAGGGCAGGCCTGCTTTGGCGCAGGCGGCCGACAGGATTTTCTCGGCGCGGGGCCACATGATGCCGGACATTCCGACGGGCGCACAGCCGAAGGGCAGGGGGTAGTCGCGCCCGAGGAACTTTGTGGAGAGGTCCGGTGTCATCGGCCCTTCAAGGATGCCGGGCATGAAATGGACCGACCTGAGCGCGTCCATATTGCGCTTGTGCTGGTCTTCGACGCCGGTGGCGCTGTCGAGGTATTCAAACACGAAATGTGGCACGCGTTGGCGAGCACCTTCGCGCAGATCGGATATGGCGGGGTAGCGGATATCGAGACTCATACGATCGGTTATAGATCAAGGAGCGGCGTGCACAATACGAGGCATGCGTGTCAGATCAGAAGGCATTCGGCGATGAGGGCACCGAGGGGGATCGTGCCCCCGGCAAAGAACAAGAGTGAGACGGCATAGAGCGTGACGCAAGTACCCCGTGTTCTTGCGGCGTGCGTCAGGCGGGAAATGTGGGCGCGGGTGAATGAAGAACATAATGCGAACAAGTCTTTTACTTTTGAGTGTCAGGGGTTAGTTTCGTGCCCATGAACAGTTTCGCAGATGACTCCGACTTCCCCGATCGTATCCCCCTGTCACAGCAGGCGGTGGCGGCGCGCGGCGCGCCATATTTAGACGAGCTTAACGCTGCGCAGCGTGAGGCAGTTGAGGCGCTTGACGGGCCGGTCTTGATGCTTGCCGGTGCCGGCACTGGTAAAACCAAGGCTTTGACCGCGCGGGTTGTGCATTTGTTGTCGACAGGCCGTGCACGGCCGAATGAGATTTTGTCCGTGACGTTTACCAATAAAGCCGCACGCGAGATGAAAAAACGCGTGGCGCGGCTTTTGGGTCAGGCGGTTGAAGGCGTGCCGTGGTTGGGGACGTTTCATGCGATTTGCGTGAAGCTTTTGCGCCGGCATGCTGAGTTGGTCGGGTTGAAGTCAAACTTCACCATTCTGGATACGGACGATCAGATCAGGTTGCTTAAGCAGTTGGTCGTGGCGGCAGGGATTGATGAAAAGCGCTGGCCTGCGCGGCAGTTGGCGCATGTGATTGATGGCTGGAAAAACCGAGCGTGGACGCCGGACAAGATACCTGCAGCAGAACACGGGGCGTTTAACAACCAAGGCGTTGAGATTTATGAGCAATATCAGGAACGCTTGAAGACCCTGAACGCCGCGGATTTCGGCGATTTGCTTTTGCATGTGGTGTGGATTTTCCAGAACCACGACGATGTTTTGGCGCAGTATCAGCAGTGGTTCAAATATATTCTAGTGGACGAGTATCAGGATACGAACGTGGCACAATATCTGTGGCTGCGTCTGTTGGCGCAGGGGCACAAAAACATCTGCTGTGTGGGCGATGACGATCAGTCGATCTATGGTTGGCGCGGAGCCGAAGTGGGCAACATCCTGCGGTTTGAAAAGGATTTCCCGGGCGCGAAAGTGGTGCGTCTGGAGCAAAACTATCGATCCACACCGCATATTCTGGCGGCGGCGTCCGGTGTGATTGCGGGCAATGAGGGACGGCTTGGGAAGACGCTGTTTACCAATGTCGAGGAGGGCGAGAAGGTTCGTTTGATCGGGCATTGGGACGGCGATGAGGAAGCGCGCTGGATTGGTGAAGAAATTGAATCCCTACAGCGCGGGACGCGGGGACTGCATCCGTTTGGCTTGGAATCGGTGGCGATTTTGGTGCGGGCGTCGCATCAGATGCGCGCTTTTGAAGATCGGTTTCTGACGATTGGATTGCCGTATCGTGTGATCGGGGGGCCGCGGTTTTATGAGCGGATGGAAATCCGCGATGCCATGGCCTATTTCCGGCTGGCGGTGTCCCCGGAGAACGATTTGGCGTTTGAGCGGATTGTGAACACGCCTAAACGCGGACTGGGCGACAAGGCACAACAAAAAATTCAGATGGCGGCGCGTTCCAACGGGGTTTCACTGGTCGAGGGCGCGAAGATTTTGCTGAATGCTAAGGGGCTGACGGGCAAGGGCGCGAAGGAACTTGAGAAGCTGGTTCTGGGGCTTGAGCGTTGGCACGGAATGGTGCGGGCAGGCGTCAGTCACATCGAGATTGCTGAACAGGCGTTGGATGAAAGCGGCTATACCCAGCATTGGCAGAACGAGAAGACGCCGGAGGCTCCTGGAAGGTTAGAGAACCTTAAGGAGCTTGTGAAAGCCCTTGAAAACTTTGAGAATTTACAAGGGTTTCTAGAGCACGTCTCGTTGATCATGGATAATGAAAGCGATCAGGACGAGGAAAAGGTCTCGATCATGACCTTGCATGGCTCCAAGGGCTTGGAGTTTCCCGCCGTTTTCCTGCCGGGCTGGGAAGAAGGGTTGTTTCCCTCGCAGCGCTCGATGGACGAAACGGGGCTGAAGGGTCTCGAGGAGGAGCGGCGGCTGGCCTATGTGGGGATCACGCGGGCCGAGGAGCTGGCGACGATTAGTTTTGCAGGAAACCGGCTGGTGTATGGGCAGTGGCAAAGCCAGATGCCGTCGCGGTTTATTGATGAATTGCCGGCGGAGCATGTGGAGGTTTTGACGCCGCCGGGGCTTTATGGCGGTGGATTTGGCGCGGCGGCGGCGGGCATGGGCGAGCCGGTGCAAAGTAATTTGCAGGAAACGGCGGCGGAGGCGGATGGGTACAATTCCCCGGGGTGGAAGCGGCTGCAAAAACGCAGCCAGCATCGTGGTATGTCGCAGCCGTCAGAAGCGCGCAATATGGTGATCGACATGAGCGCGGTCTCGACGTTTGCCGTCGGCGATCGGGTCTTTCATCAGAAATTTGGATACGGGGCTGTTACGGCGATTGAGGGCGACAAACTGGATATCGCGTTCGACAAAGCGGGCGACAAGAAGGTCGTCGCGAATTATATTACCGCCGCCGCCTCCGCTGGAGACGACGTTCCGTTTTAGGGGCGCTGCCCGTTGGTCCTTTGGACCTTACCCCGGGATTTTCCTGATCAAAAGATGATTTGGCGTTTGCTTGTCTGAGATCAGTTAGCCCAGTTACCACCCCGGAACACCGGGACGCGTTCGCCGTTTTGAGTGATACCGGTAATTTCGGTTTCGGCGCCGCCGATCATCCAGTCGACGTGGATGAGGCTTGAATTGCCGCCACGGGCTTTGAGATCTTTGTCTGAGATATCGTCCGCATCCACGAGGCAGTCTTTGTAGCATTGCCCCAAAGCGATATGGCAGGCGGCGTTTTCGTCGTAGAGAGTGTTGTAGAAAAGTAGGCCGCTTTCCGAGATCGGGGAGGCGTGGGGGACGAGGGCGACTTCGCCCAACCGCGAAGCGCCTTCGTCAGTTTCGATAAGTTTCTGGAACACTTCCTCGCCGCGTGTGGCACTGGCTTTGACGATGCGCCCATTTTCAAAGTGGACTTCGATATTTTCGATCAGGCTGCCTTGGTGGCTGAGCGGCTTTGAGGCGCGGGCCGTGCCGTTGACGCGCGCTGCATGCGGTGTGGTGAAGACTTCTTCGGTCGGGATATTGGGATTGCAGGTGATACCGTTTTTGGCTTCTGCCGCGCCGCCGGACCAAAGGTGGCCGTCAGCAAGGCCCACAGTGAGGTCTGTGCCAGAGCCTTTGAAGTGGAGGGCGTCTAAGCGTTGATCGTTCAGCCAGTCGCGCCGGGTTGCAAGGTCGATGTTGTGCTGATCCCAGGCGGCGACAGGATCGTCACAGTCGACGCGCGAAGCTGCAAAAATAGCTTTGGCGAGGGCGGCCTGGGCATCGTCTGCGCTCATTTCGGGGAAGACGAGTTGCGCCCAGGCACGGCCTGGATAGGAGATGATCGACCAGTTGATTGCGAAGCTGGAGATTTTCTCGAGCGCAGGTTTATAGGCGATGGCGTTCGCTTTGGACGCGCGGCCTACTTTGTCTGCGTCCATGTCCGAGAGTGCCATGGGATTTTCGGACGAGACATGGAGGCGGGCGGCGTTGGCTTCATAGGCTTGTCCCATGCCAGCGAAGAGCCAGTCGGGGGCTGCATCAAAGCTGTTGTCTGCGCCGTGCATGTACCGCGCGCGGGTGATTGCCTCGTCTGACAGGATCGGGGTCACAACGCTGGCGCCTGCCTTATATGCGGCGACTGCGATGCGGCGCAGGAGGGGAAGCGTTTCGGCGGACCCGGTGAGGACCAGTTGCTGACCCGGCTGCAGGTTCAGGCCGGTCCCGATTGCGACATCTGCGAGGCGCTCGAGGTATTGGATGTCGAAGGGGAGATTGGCGTCGGACATTAATGGGTGCTCCTTTTAGGGGACCATAGAGGGCGCATCGGGGGCGCGAAAAGAGCGGGCTGCAAAAAAGAAAACGCGCCCTCGAACGAGGACGCGTTTTCTGTCTAACAGTCGCTTAGGATCAGGCGGCTTTGGCCTGCTCTGCCGCGTTGCGACGTTCGCTTTCTTCACGGCTAAGAGCGACCGAAGTCCGCACGCCTTTAGAGACGAATTCCATCAGACCCTTCACAACACGTTCGTTAGGGTCAATCCCAGCGCAGGACAGAACTTCGCGGCCATCGCGCGAGCGCGCCCAGCGTGCGATCTGTTCTGGTCCGTTTCCGTATTTCTTGTCGTCGGCAATTGCATCATCGAGAGCGGCCAGAACCACAGCGGCGAAAAGCTTCTTCGCGCGGTTGCCTTGCTCGTGATTGAATGCGGTGCCGTCCACAAAATCAGCCATACGTTTTCCTTTTTCTTATTCTTGCTCTTGCATTCCGAGGGGTGGCGTTCCTTATGGCGCGTCCTGAAGCACTTTAGGTTTGCTATTTAGGAATGGCTCATATGCGTTCAACGCATAGCTTAGCGCCTTCCCCCTGTAGTTATCGCCGCCTTGTCAGCGTCTTACACCTATAATATAGCATTCATGAACTTTATATCAACTTTAACGCTTGGTTGACGTGCATGCCCAAAATCAATGGAAATGAGATTCGAGTCGGAAATGTTCTTGAACATAACGGCGGTTTGTGGATTGCGGTGAAAACCGATCACGTAAAGCCCGGAAAGGGCGGCGCGTTTGCACAAGTGGAGATGAAGAATCTGCGCAATGGCTCGAAGTTGAACGAGCGGTTTCGCTCGGCTGACAAAGTCGAGCGGGTTCGGCTTGAGCAGAAAGATCAGCAGTTTCTCTACGAGAACGACGGGATGTTGGTCTTTATGGACAACGAGACCTACGAGCAGATCGAATTGCCGGTAGATATTCTGGGCGAGCGGCGTCCGTTCCTGCAAGATGGCATGACGATCAAGATTGAATACCATGACAGTGAGGCGCTGAGCGCGACATTGCCGCAAAAGGTGACGTGCAAGGTCGTTGAAACTGAGCCAGTCGTCAAAGGTCAGACGGCCGCCAACTCGTTCAAGCCTGCGGTGTTGGACAATGGTATCAAGGTGATGGTGCCGCCGTTTGTGGGGCAGGACGAGGATATTATCGTCAACACCGAGACGATGGATTACTCCGAGCGCGCGTAAGTTTGCGCCCATACCTTTGGTTTGATTCGCTTTTGGGGGCTGCTTTCGAGCGGCCCTTTGCTTTTGACGGGGCTACTTTGGCGCATTCAAAGTCAAAAGATGCGGCGGAGCGTGGCGGTTTCGGCCTTCATGTCTACCACTGCCCGGTCAAAGCGCAAGTAGGCGATGGCTTTGCCGTTTGACTGCGTGTAAAGCGTGCCCGCGGGTTTGCCGTCTGGCGTGGTGATCTCGGTGCCGACAGAGGCGTCGCCGTCAATTTCGACCTGCGCGAGGCCCTTTTTCAACTCGGTCTTGTGCTTCATGCGCGCAGTGACTTCCTGGCCCACGTAGCAGCCCTTTTTGAAGTCGACGCCGTGGAGGCGCTCTAAGCCGACCTCAAGCGGGTAGCTTTCGTTTGGGACAAGCTCGATCCCGGTTTCGGGGATGAGGTGTTCGACGCGCAGTGCGTCCCAGTCGGCGGGTTGATCGGCACGGCCATCGTAGGCGCGCCAGCCCATCTCGGCGTGTCTTGGATCCGCAAACGCGCCCGCTGGCGCGAGGCCGGGGCCGCGGGAGGGTTGAATGTCGGTGGCTTCGATTTTCACATCGGCGCGCAGTTTGTAAAGCGTGAGGCGCTGCGCGAGGCCCTGGGCAAGGCTATCGGCAACGTCAAGAAGGACGCTGTCGCCGTCGCGCAGAAGGAAGAAGTCGGCGAGGTATTTGCCCTGTGGCGTCAACAAAGCGGTCCACACGAGGCCATCGCCAAGGCGCGCCATATCGTTGGTGATGAGGTTTTGCAGGAAATTGGTGCTGTCGCTGCCGGTGATCCTTAAAACTGTGCGGCCGTGCATGCTGGTCTCTCCTGTTGCCTCACCTCTATATAGAGCGAACCAATCAGGACTTCACCCCATGCGCGCCCCCTTATCTGTTGTGATCCCAACCCTGAATGTCGCGGCTTTATTGCCGCAGACCGCTGAAGCGTTGTTGACAGGCGTGACCGAGGGAGTGATCGGCGAGCTGATCGTGTCGGATGGGGGCTCGGATGATGGTACTTTGGAGGTTGCGCGCGCGCTTGGTGCGGTGATCGTCGAGGGACCTGCGGGGCGTGGTGGGCAGATTGCGCGCGGCGTTGCGTTGGCGCGCGGCGAGTGGGTTATGATCCTGCACGCCGACACGCACCTTGGGCCGTATTGGGTTGAGTCGGTTGTGCGTCATATGGCGGGGCATCCGGGCGAGGCGGGGTATTTTCGGCTTGCGTTTCGCGCGCGCGGAATGGCGCCGGCGTTGGTGGCTTTTGGTGCGAACTTGCGTTCGAAGGTGTTGGGTTTGCCTTACGGCGATCAGGGGCTTTTGGTTCAGTGCGCGGTTCTGAAAGACGTGGGCGGGGTGCCGGAGGTTCCATTGATGGAGGACGTCGCCCTTGCAAGGGCATTGAAAGGGCGGCTTCGGATGTTGGAGGCGGTGGCCGAGACGTCTGCCGCGCGCTACAAGGCGGATGGGTGGACACGGCGCATCTTGCGCAATGTTTGGACGCTTTTGCGGTATTTTTCTGGGGTGCGTCCCGCGGACCTTATGCGCGGATACGAGGGGAAGCGCTAGCTATTGGCGAATTGTAGCGCGTAGAGGCTGGCGTAGACTCCGCCGCGCGCGAGAAGCTCTTCGTGGCGGCCTTCATCGACGACCCGTCCCTGATCCATCACCACGATTTTGTCTGCGTTCCGGATGGTCGAGAGGCGGTGAGCGATCACCAGCGTCGTGCGGTTCTTGGCCAGATCATCAAGAGCGGCCTGCACGCGGACTTCGGACTGCGCGTCGAGGGCGGATGTTGCCTCGTCCAGAAGCAGCACGGGTGCGTTACGCAGAAGGGCGCGAGCGATGGCGACGCGCTGGCGCTGGCCCCCTGAAAGGGCCGAGCCGCGCGGTCCTGCGGGGCTTTCGAGGCCTTGAGGCAAGCGGTCTACGACTTCGGTGAGATGCGCAGCCTCAACTGCGTCCGCCAATTGAGCATCGGTGACGCCGGGTGTGTTGAGGACGATATTGTCGCGCAAGCTTTCGTCAAACATCGGCGCGTCCTGGGTCACGACCGAATAGAGCGCGCGCAGGTCGGCCAGCGTAAGGTCAGTGCTTTTGGTATCATGGATCGTAATTGTACCTTCGCTGGGATCAACAAGTCGCGTCAGAACATTAAAAATGGTTGATTTTCCGGCGCCTGATGCCCCAACAAGCGCAGTGGTCTGACCGGCTTTGGCAGTGAAGGTCGCGCCGCTAAGGGCGGGTTCGCCGCCGTAGCGCACCACGATGTTCTCGAGCACAATATCTGCGGTTTCGGGGGCGACAATCGCGGGTTTCGGGTCTGTGGACGATGTGATTGTCGGCCTAGCTTCAAAGACGTCCTGGATGCGCTCAAGGCTGGCGCGGGCGGCCTGCCAGGCACCGGTGACGTTGGCGACGCGGCGCAGGGGCTCGAAAATTAGGCCCATGGCGGTGAAGAACGACATGAACTCGCCGACTGTTTTGTCTCCGTCAATGATCTGATTGCCCCCGTAGACAAGCACGCCTGCAAAGCCGATAGCCGCCACCAAATCGGTCATGGCGGGGATTGCGGCCTGACCAATACGCGCGTGCATTTCCTGTTTGAGGTAGCCGGCTGCGGTGGTGCTGAAGCGGTTGTTTTCGCGGTTTTCGCTGGTGTTCAGTTTGATCGTATTGATGCCGTGGAAAATCTCGTCAAGGCGGTTGGATAGCCTTGCGGCGGCGTCACGGGCGGCAAACGCGCGTTTACGCACGTATCGTTGCAACCCAATGACCGGGCCGAGAAGAAGTGGGGCGCCTGCCACGGCGATCAGAGTCCAGAGCCAGTCCACCGAAATGGCGACAGCCAAAAGGGCGATGAGGCTGACGATGTCGCGCCCCACCACGCCAAGGACCACTGCCCAGATGTTGTTGGCCTGGCTGGTGTCTCCGCGTACCCGTTCGATCAAGGTGCCGGGCGGGTTGGACTGAAAGAAACGGCTGTCCAGTGTGACGAGGTGAGCGACCATGTCTTTTTGCATCGACGTGATTATCCGCAGACCCGCACCTTGCATCAATGTGCGATGGCCGAATGCCGAGATCGCCCGGATCACGAAGATTGAGCCGACCGCCGCTGCGACCAACCCAACAGCCGCGCGATCCCCGGCGATGAAGACCTGATCGAACATTGGCCGGACGATGTAGCTGAGCGCGCCAAGCATCGAGCCCTCGATGGCCATAAGGAAGAGGGCGATCCCAATAAAAACGCGTTGTGGCTTCAGATAGGTACGCCACAGCCAACCGACGAGCGGACGGCGTTCGCCATCGTCGGTTCTCTCTTGTCCAAGGGGGGCGTCAGGGTTTGTCACGTGCACTTCGATCTTTTGGTTTCGGGTCTGACTAGCCGTGATAGGCCGGGCAGACAAGCAAGCGGGTGATTGACCCGACGTTTGGGGCGTCTTAGGAACCCGTGTTTGTGTGTAGGAGATGCCTCAATGTCGCTTGGAAATGGTCGGCACTATCTTGCAATTCCGGGGCCTTCGGTGATTCCCGATCGCGTTTTGGCGGCGATGCATCGCCCTGCGCCCAACATTTATCACGGGGAACTGGCCGATATGGTGCCGGGGATCGTTACGGATTTGAAGGCGATCGCGGGGACGTCAGGCCACGCGGCGATCTATATTGCGAACGGCCACGGCGTCTGGGAAGCGGCGCTGACGAACACGCTGTCTCGCGGTGATAAGGTGTTGGTGCCGTCGACGGGAACGTTCTCGGAAGGGTGGGCCGGGATGGCGCGCGCGCTTGGGATTGACGCCGAAGTGATGGATTTTGGCCAGCGCGCAAAGATTGATTTCGGACGATTGGCGGAGCGGTTGCTGGCCGATAAGGGCCATGAGAT